>NZ_JADBTR010000099.1:0-20725 GCF_020246065.1 Microcystis sp. M144S2 | reverse complement strand
AGACCTCTTGCATAAATCCGAAAACAAACGATAGAAACAATAATGGGAGGGACTTTCAGTTAATTATTTATTAGTAGTTGATAATCTTCAAAAATGTTGCTGTACAAGGATCGACTTAAGACTTTTGCAAGAGGTCTATAGTTGAGAGTGGGAGTAACAAGTTGCTTCTCCAGTCTAGATGGTAATTTATTAATACGCAAGTCCCTAGGTATAGACGTTAGCCGTAATTGGGCTATCGTGGTTTTGTTGTGTGAATTTCCGACGGTTTCTCCCCTGCAATACTCGAAAAGTGTTGGGGAAACGATTAAAGGATACCCGCGAATTAAAGGAAATATTCAGCTTAATGAGATAGCTTACAGGTTAGAATGCAATGCGGAAGCGATCGAGATTATTAAATCATTAGAAGCTGATGCTATTATTTTAGAACCTACGAGCTACTGGTATGCTAGTTTCTGGGTTAATTCCGCTAAAAAGTTAGGTTTAGATATTTATTGGATATCTCATCAGCAAACCAAGATAAATCGTCAGCACTATTTTAAGACTAAAAATAAAGACGATTATCTTGACGCTCTAACCATTGCCTTAACCTATTTTGATAAATCTGGACTAGATGACTTAGGCAATCCTCCGATCTTAAACAACTATGACTATGACTCGATCGATTTATTGCGCCGGACTTTTCACGAGCGAGAACAGCTTGACAAGAATAAAAACTCTTTGATTAACCAACTTAGGCAGCGCCTATGTTGTGAATTTCCGGAGATTGCACAAAGAGACTTTGAATATATCGGAGTTAAGGGGTATAACCCAACACTAGGACATATCGCCGGATTAAAAAATAACCCGCGCATCAAAACCACGGCCAGGACTGGAATTAGTCAATATAGCCAACTATTGGCTAAGGACATTGTTATGTATCAAACTAGAATTTTGATTAAAGAACAGGAGTTAAGAGAAATCCTAGAGTTAAATCATTTTAAACCTTATTGCCAAGTATTTGATCAATTTCTTTTTGGGACGGTGACTAAAAGCTTGTTGCTTTTGCACTGTTACCCTATCGAAAGATTTTTAGTAAACGGAAAACCTTACTTTAAACGTGATCACGATATTAGTCTTAGAAAGTTTCAGGCTTATCTAGGCTTAGGGTATTCCTATCAGATTTCTGGTGATACTTCTGCCAAACAAGACAAGGTTAAAAAGTCTTGGAAGGGTTCCGACTTAATGCGCTCTCACTTGTACGCTCACGCACTGGTGACTATTTGCCCGGATAAACCCGCTAAAACTGAAATTATTAACAAGCTTAAGCATTCGTGGCTTAATCCCCGAATTCATGTCTATTACGACCACGAAAATGGTCAAAGAATTGAGAAAAGGAAAGAGTTACCCACTTTTAAGGCATTGGGTAAAGATGGACTATGCCGCTTACTGTTTTATGAAACCAGGCTACTCTATCAACTTTTGACGGACAATTTAGTAAAGTGATCTTTGGGACAAGATTGAGTTTAAAATCTGAAATAGATAATTTTTTTAAGGGATCGAGTCAAGTTTATGGCAGATATTGTCGATATTGCGGTCAGTGCCGATAATTTTAAAACTCTAGTGACGGCGGTACAAGCGGCTAATCTTGTGGATGCCCTAAAAAGTCCCGGCCCCTTCACGGTTTTTGCCCCCACCGACGAAGCTTTTGCCAAATTGCCCCCCGGGACGATTACAACCCTAGTGCAGAATATCCCCCAATTAACCCGAATTCTCACCTATCACGTCGCTGCGGGCAAATATATGCAGGAAGATTTGGCAAAATTGGCTGTAGTGACTTCTCTAGAGGGTTCACCGATTCCCATCGATTGTAGCGAAGGTTTTGAGGTGAAAAATGCCACGGTTGTCGCGGGTAATATCGAGGCGGATAATGGTGTGATCCACGTCATCGATACGGTGATCCTGATGGGTTAGTTTTTGACCGGCTTTTGCCCGGTCTGCATCTAAGGCAAATCTGTCTTAATTTAGTAACTAAATATACAGATACTTTTGCTTGTTTATGGTCTCGATGCTCGACGGAGGAAAATGCCCACTTTCTGCACTTTCTTGTCTGCACCTGTTCAGACCGTCAAATGGCTTGGCTATAGTGCTTTTCACGTTACTGAGGTATCGACAAGTTTTGCCAACAAAGGGCTTAAGCCCCTTGCCCATACCTCATTCTGATGAAAACTGCTATATCATAAATATTAACGAAAAAGTAAGGAAATATTAAGGGAGATGAAAAATGGTTAACCATTTTCTCCCCCTGATTAATTTTTGCCTTAGAATGCCGGTTATAAAGGGATAAACAAGATAATTCCCGCTAAGGAGTACGCCAATGAAGACCTTAGAATTTCTCTCGGAACTGAATGCCGCACCGCAAGGATGGGGATTCTGGATCGATCGCCAGCATATCGAAGCCAGCCACGTCGGTCAATATTCCTTTGAGAATGATCGTTTGCCAAAAAGTTTTGTTCATATCGGTAGTCTCGCTGAATTAGCTCACCAACGACAAAAATATATTCTTAGCCATCTCGACAGTAATGACAACGTGGAAGAACTTGCTCAAGAATGGGTACAAACACTGCTCGCTAATCTAACAAATTAATCGTTTCTGGAAAATTCACCCAAAAAAGAGGCCACTTTCCGCAAGATGGCCTCTAAATTTTTTTGTTAGGGGTTGGGGGTGTTGGGGTTTTAGGGTGTTAGGGTGTTAGGGTTTTAGTTGAATTCCCCCATTCCCCCACTTCCCCATCTCCCTACTCCTCTATTCCCCAGAAGCATTAGGACTGATTTTGAGAACTAAAACCCCTAAAGGTGGTAAACAGAGATCAATCGAGTAGGGACGGCTATGATAGGACCATTCCTCCGACCATTTACCGCCAAGGTTGCCCATATTACTACCGCCATATTTACCCGCATCGCTGTTAAAGATTTCCTGATAAAAACCGGGATGGGGTACACCAACGCGATAATGGCTGTGGGGTTGGGGAGTAAAATTACAGACCACCACCAGAAACTCCTGCCAATTTTTGCTCCAGCGCAGGAAAGAAACGACACTATGACTATTATCACTACAGTCGATCCACTCAAAGCCATCCTGACCAAAATCCTGGGTATATAGAGCAGGTTCACTCTTATAGGTAGCGTTCAAATCCGAGAAAAAGCGTTTTAGCTGTTGATGGGGTTCATGCTGCAAAAGACCCCACTCCAAATCACCCCAAACATTCCACTCACTCCACTGGCCAAATTCCATGCTCATAAACATGGTTTTCTTACCGGGGTGGGTAAACATATAACTAAATAATGCCCGGACATTGGCAAATTTTTGCCACTCATCCCCCGGCATTTTGCCAATCATATTACTTTTGCCGTGAACCACTTCATCGTGGGACAAAGCCAGCATATAATTCTCGCTGTGGTTATACCACATACTAAAAGTGACATTATTTTGATGGAATTGACGGAACCAGGGATCCATGCCGAAATAATCGAGCATATCGTGCATCCAGCCCATATTCCACTTTAAATTAAAGCCTAAACCGCCCATATAGGTGGGCCAGGACACCATCGGCCAAGCGGTGGATTCTTCGGCAATAGAGAGAATTCCGGGGAAATAGCTAAAAATTACATGATTGACTTGACGCAGGAATTCCGCAGCCTCTAAATTTTCCCGGCCACCGTACTCGTTAGCCACCCATTCCCCATCTTTACGACAATAATCGAGATAGAGCATAGAAGCCACCGCATCCACGCGAATACCGTCAATATGGTACTTATCGAACCAAAATAGGGCATTAGCCACCAGGAAATTTCTGACTTCGTTGCGACCGTAGTTAAAAATTAAGGTTCCCCATTCCTTGTGTTCCCCTTTGCGCGGGTCGCCGTGTTCGTAAAGATGAGTACCATCAAAGAAAGCTAACCCGTGGCCATCTTTGGGGAAGTGACCAGGGACCCAATCCACTAGCACACCAAGGCCATTTTGGTGACATTGATCGACAAAATACATGAAATCTTCAGGATTGCCGTAGCGACTGGTGGGGGCAAAATAACCCGTCACTTGATAACCCCAAGAACCATCAAAAGGATGCTCGGCGATCGGTAATAATTCGATATGGGTGTAACCTAATTCCTTAACGTAGGGAATCAGTTTTTGGGCTAACTCGTAGTAACTCAAAAAGCGGGCCCCAGTGTTCCATTCCGACACGGGAACCGCTTCCCCTTCCCCAGTAAGTAAACGGGGTGGTTCGGCGCTAGAAGCGTGCAGCCAAGAACCGAGGTGTAATTCGTAAACGGAAACCGGTTGAGTTAAAGGATCGCTATGGCGGCGTTTTTCCATCCAATCGCTATCATCCCAAGTATAGCTATCTAAATTAGCCACGATCGAGGCGGTTTTCGGGCGTACTTCTTGGGCAAAACCGTAGGGATCAGATTTTTCGTAAATATGACCTTCCCAATTTTTGATCTCGTATTTATATTTAGTACCAACACCGATTTCCGGGATAAACAATTCCCAGACCATATTATTACGTTTCCGCATTTGGTGATCCCGACCATCCCAGCTATTAAAATCACCAATAATCGAGACGTTGCGAGCATTAGGGGCCCAAACGGCGAAATAAACCCCTTTAATACCCTCGATTTCGGCTAAATGCGCCCCTAATTTTTCATAAATGCGATGATGGTTGCCCTCCCCAAACAGGTGTAAATCAAAATCGCTGAGTTTGGCAGAACGGAAGGCATAGGAATCATAGATTACTCGTTCCTGTTCCCCCTCCTGGATGCGTAATTGATAATTGTTCAGTTCACTGATGTCGATAACGCACTCGAAAAAATGGGGGTGATAGGCGGCCGTCATGGGATATTCTTGTCTTTGGGACGGTAAAATAACCCAAGCAGCCGTGGTTTTCGGTAAATAGGCTCTAACAACCCATTTATTTACTTTTCCTTCTTCTTCTAGGGGATGGGCCCCCAAAACCTCAAAGGGATCGTGATGGAGGTTGTTGACGATTTGATGGACTTGTTCGGGGGATACCACTATAGACATTCAGTTAACACTCTTGACATCTACAATACTTATAGCAAGGAAATAGTCATTTTTTCCCTGCCTTCTGGGAATTCTCAAACTAATGATAAGTAGGTAGGCGTTAAAAGTTGTCAGACACCCCCCTTATCAAGGGGGGCATGGGGGATCCCCCCGCCTATCGGCACCCCCCTTATCAAGGGGGGCAGGGGGGATCGAACCTAAAATCCATTTTTAATTTAATTATAACCAGCTACTTATATTCTGCCGACTCATTCAACTATGGCTGTGGCTGCTGCCGAAATTATCGTCATTGAAGACGATTTTGCGCTCCGAAACCTGATTTACCGCTTTCTCGGTCAAAAAAACTAGCGAGTAAAAGTGGTGGCCAATGGTAAAACTGCCAATTTAATCTCGATTTGGTCATTCTCGATGTTAATCTAGCCGATAGCCTCGAATTTGACCTACTCTACATCTCTACACGGTTCTTAGCTGGAACGAGTTTGATCCCTAGGAGATTGACTTTCTTCTAATTCAGCTTTGATTTTTACCGAGTCTTCAATCTGCTGGGCCTCTCGCTTAAATTCACTTTCAAATTCCTTGGATGCTTCTTGAAATCCTCGAATCGTTTTGCCTAAACTGCGACCGATTTCTGGTAATTTTTTCGGTCCGAAAACTAGCAGGGCAATCAAGAGAATTAACCCCATTTCCGGTAATCCAATCCCAAAAATATTCATTTTTTTGCTCCTAATAAAAAAGTCGCGGTGGGCAATAACCCACCTGCTAAAGTCCGAGGGACAATTCTGCGGCCAAAAATGCCGACAAGATTGTTTTAATCTGCTTACTGACCCCAATCTACATTAAATCCTTCTAAAATTAGGGAGGAGTTGTAGATCTGTAAAATAATCAGCAAAAAGACTAAAAACAGAGCCATAAACACTCCCATCAGCAAGGTAGTTCCCCAACCGGGGGAAACTTTACCATATTCTGAGTTGAGGGGACGAAGGATTTCACCTAAGCGTGTACGCTGTGCCATAAGTTACCAAGAAAGATCTGTAAATGATAATTTTGTATTGATCCGTAATTTGACGAACTGCCAACCGGTCAACCCAGTGAGATAAAATCTACTGCTGTTTCCAGTGGAGCTTTTTTGGTCTAATTCCTAACGGAATCGTTTTTCGCCTGCCCTGCCACGCCCACAAGAATCTGCAAGCGCCTACAGTACGGGAATTATTCTAACATTGTTTGGTGATCTTCTCAGGATTTAGGAGACGGTGGATGGGAGTTGGGTGTGGGGTGTGGGAGTTGGGGTGATGGGGGAGAAGAGAGAAAAAGCTGATTAGTGATCACTGATCACTAATCACTGATCAAGTCTCCTTCGGTGCTATGATCGAGGATGTAAAGTTTTATCAACACTACCTTAAACAAGCTCTCAAGAGAGGATATAAAGAACCACAGATGGCTTACACACTTCCCCCTTTACCCTACGATTACACTGCCTTAGAGCCTTGCATCACCAAAAGTACCCTAGAATTCCACCACGACAAGCACCACGCCGCTTATGTCAATAACTATAACGGTTTGGTCAAAGATACGGAACTCGATGCTCTCTCTTTAGAAGAAGTTATCGTTAAGGTTGCCGGTGATGCCTCTAAAGCTGGGGTTTTCAACAATGCCGCCCAAGCATGGAATCATAGTTTTTATTGGGACTGCATGAAACCGGGTGGTGGCGGTGCGCCTACCGGTGCTTTAGCCGATAAAATTAACGCAGATTTCGGCAGTTTCGAGAAATTTGTCGAAGCTTTCAAAACTGCGGGCGCTACTCAATTCGGTAGTGGTTGGGCTTGGTTGGTTCTCGATAACGGTACTCTCAAAGTTACCAAAACCGGCAACGCTGACAATCCTTTAACCGCCGGACAGGTTCCCCTCTTAACTATGGATGTGTGGGAACACGCTTATTATCTCGACTACCAAAATCGTCGTCCCGATTACATCAGCGACTTTTTAACCAAGTTGGTTAATTGGGATTTCGTGGCTGCTAATTTAGCGGCGGCCTAAAAATTTGGCTCAGTTAATTCAGTTATCAGTTATCAGTTATCAGTTATCAGGGGTTGGGGAGCAGGGAGAAACCATCCATAGGTTGGAGGTTAATACTACTCTTAAAACTGGCAAATCTCTCTAATATTAATTATCCTTAAAATAGATAACCAGAAAAAACTTTTTTAACATCGATCGCGCTTCTCGCACCATGGAACAACCTGTCAGTTGGATTATTCCCCGTCATCCCCGTCCCGATTATCCCCTGTTTGTATTTTTACCCGGAATGGATGGCAGCGGCCAACTATACCATCGTCAGATTAAAAACCTTGCTCCTTACTTCGATCTGCGTTGTTTGGCGATTTCCCCGCAATATCTCGGTGATTGGGAGGAATTAAGCGATTGCGTGATTGCTTTATTGGAACAGGAATTAAAGCGACAATCGAGAAAAGTCTATCTCTGCGGTGAGTCTTTTGGCGGCTGTTTAGCCTTGAAAATAGCGACAAAATCACCAAAATTAATTAAAAAACTGATTTTAATTAACCCTGCTTCTTCTTTTAATCAAAGACCTCTTTTGAGCTTGGGAATCGGTATCACCCAGATAATGCCCGATTTCATCCATGGCAGCTCGGCCCTAACTATTTTACCCTTTCTCGCTGCTCTGGGTCGAATATCCCGGGAAGATCGCCGCTCTCTCCTCAAAGCCATGCAATACGTCCCACCGAAGACGATTAGCTGGCGTTTATCCCAGTTACAACGGTTTCAGGTTAGTGCCAGCGAGTTAAAATGTCTGCAATTGGGGGTGTTAGTGATAGCCAGTCAAGGGGATCGACTGTTACCATCGGTAGCGGAGGCTAAACGCCTAATTCAGCAGTTACCCGCGGCAAAATTAACGATTCTGCCCCATAGTGGTCACGCTTGCCTGCTGGAAACCGATATTCATCTCAAAGACATTCTCCATCACCATGCTTGTCTCCCCCGAAGCCTACCCGCAAAAAGTCACTGAGGATGGTTCTTATACCTTTTTTTCGACCGAATTCGGCGAATGTTATCATTCTACCTCCGGGGCAAGGGAAGAAGCCGAGAAAAAATTTATCCTCTCCAGTCGTCTGGCAGCAAAAGCAGACCAGAGCAATAATCTGAAAGTTCTTGACATTTGTTACGGCTTAGGGTACAATACCGCCGCAGCCTTAGCGGCCATTTGGCGAGTTAGGGGAGATTGTCGGGTAGAATTATTAGCTTTAGAAAGCGATCGAGTGGTTCCCCTAGCGGCTATTAGAGAAAATCTCTTAAATAGTTGGAGTCAACCAATTCCCGAATATTTAAGTGATTTTGCCCATAATCACCGGCTAGACTTGCCTAATCTCACGGCTAAACTGTTAATCGGGGATGCGCGACAGACGATAACCAAGGTGATTGAGGCGGGTTTTCAAGCGGAGGCAATTTTTCTCGATCCCTTTTCCCCGGGTAAATGTCCGCAACTGTGGACGGTGGAGTTTTTAGCTTTAGTGGCAAAATGTCTGAGTCCGACGGGTTATTTAGTCACCTATTCCTGTGCTGCCTCGGTGCGAAGGGCTTTACAATTAGCAGGATTGCAGATTGGGGCCACCGATAGCGTCGGGCGGCGATCGCCAGGGACAATAGCCAGTTTTTTGTCCTTACCCCCATCTTTATCGGCACAGGAACGGGAACATCTGCAAACTAAGGCCGCTATTCCCTATCGAGACGAGACTTTAAGCGACCCGGCCGAAGTGATTATACAACGTCGTCGCAGCGAACAGGCTCTCTGTGACTTAGAACCGACTAGCCACTGGAAAAAACGTTGGCAAAGATCAGTTAATTCGATCGAAATCTCGGAATGAGATTATAGCGTTTTTCAGTCTGCTGAGGTACAAAAGTTATGGGTTTTAGGTAAGAGGCAAAAGGGAAGAAAAATAGGTGTACCTCACTAGCTTAGGAAACGCTATAATTCCTAGAGGAGTAATTTCGGGGCTGTCAACCAGAATAACTGACACTTGCCTAGGGGATTTTGTTGATTGGGAACCTCTAGACCAATTATTCCCGCCTTTTTGACCGATAATTTTCCTTGAAACTTGCCCCAAACTAGCATTTCCGTCCAATAACCTAAATCCGGTTCGTGGCCCACCAGTGCGATCGCGTTTTCCTCTCGCTGATAGTCCGACTTTTGCCACCATTGCACCCAATCTTGAATATTGCCGTTGGGTGATAGGGGATTAAATTGCTCAATTTTACGGCTTAAACCCGCTTTTTGCAAAATTTCGGCAGTTTGCACCGCACGCACTAGGGGAGAAGTCAAAATTAGGTCAAATTTCACCCCCAACTGTCCTAATCTTTGGGCAACTTTAGCAGTTTTTGTCTTACCTTCCTCGGTTAAAGGACGTTCCCTATCGTTGAGATAATCCCCCGATTGTCCTGCTAATCCATGACGCACAAAATAAAGTTTCATATCAGTGTAGGGTCGGTCTTGGCGATGATAATAGATAGCTGAGATTTAATACCTAGGTGCGAATTACCTTTTCATCGGGGTTAACTAGATGGGAAAGTTTCTGTTTAATTTGGGTGTCATACAGTTCCCACTTGAGTTTTGCGTATTCGGCATTATTATTAAAACCACCAAGGAAACCGATAGGAATTTCAAAACCTCCGGCCATGTAACGACCACCACCAAAAAAGCGACCTTGGTTATCCTGTCCGAAAGCTTCCTTGAGAAATTCATCGGGATCTAGGGTAATTTTACTGGTACGCATAGAACCGATGACTAACTCGATCTCCTCATCTTCATCGTGAACGATACCATAAACTAAAGCCGTGTGAACATTTTCTTCCGTCACCAAAAAATCGGCAGCTTGGGGAATCGCATCTCGGTCATCATAACGCAAATAACCGACCCCGGCGATCGAATAATTATTTTTAATAATACGGTTTTTCAGGGCCCGTTCAATCACATCCATCACCCGTCGGGATCTGGCCGATTGCAGGACAGCGTTTAATAATTGAGCATCGTAGAAACGACTGAGATAACCAGCAGCAATAAATTCACACTCTTGCGCTTGCATTAAATTATTCGTATCCGATCGCAATCCGTGCATCAAAGCTGTGGCACACTTAACATGGACGGTATCGCTAGTATTAAAACTTATTAACCCTTTTTGGATATATTGGGTTAATATCGTCGCTGTTGCCCGGATTTGGGGACGAATATCGACAAATTCCGCCTCTAGATCCCCTTGGCGAGTATGATGATCAATCACGGCAATAATGGGAATTTTTGCCTGTTTAACCAGAGTGGTTAACTGACTATTGGTTCCCTGACCATCGACAAAAACACAACCCTGATAAACCGAGAGATCTCTATCCTTGAGGGTATGGACTCCCCAACGTTTAGCCGGTAAACCCGTTAGTTTTACCAAAGCGACATTTTCCTGATGGGAGAGAGTACCCGCATAGACTATATCACAGTGAATATCGTACTGTTCGGCGATAATTTGATAGGCCCAGGCACTAGAAAGGGCATCGGGATCCGGGAAATCCTGCATCACCACAATTTGATTTTCGCCGCGGTGATTTTCCAAAGTACGTCGCAGGCGATCGATCAGGGAAATAAGTAGGGTATCATTACTAACCGTGACTGGAGGAAGGGGACATACTGCCGGTGCTTCCCCTACCACTACATCAGTTTCGAGGGACTTGGCAGGAACTAGACTCAGTAATTCAGCCATCATTTTTAGAAAAGTTCGCTTAAAGGTAGATTCAGTCAGGATTTTTTGAGTTAATTAATTCTAGACGATATTCTCGCTTGATCGGTTTATCTCAATTATTAAGCTTTTCTCGCCCCTAGCTCCTTACTCTGGGGACATAACTCTAGTCTATCAAAAGACCCTTCCCGTTTGTTCTGGGAGAGGGGTTAGGGGTGAGGGACATTAACCATCGCTGCCATTACTTGAGAAAATAGATAATTTAGATAGTCAACGCCTTACCATTAATCATGGATGAACCGATAGATATTGAAGTAGTTAGAACTGAAGCACTAAGAAAGCTGGGTAGAAATATAGTTAATTTTTCAAAGATTGAAGGTACTTTAAAGTATCTACTTTCAGTTAGTCAGATCAAGGGATTATCAAAATCAACCCGTAACCAGTTCGTTGACAGTCATAAGAAATTTCGTAAGCTCACATTAGGTAGCCTAGTTGGGAAATTACATAACACTGTGCTGGTGGATGATAGTCAGTCTGAACCTCAACTAGACTCTTCTGAGTTAGGTATGTCTTTGTCATTTAAGGTTACCTATAGTGACTCAGATTTCTTAAATGCTCAGAAACAGGCTCTCTCAGACATTGTGGCGGAACGAAACAAGTTGATTCATCAAGATTTAGCGCTACTCGATACTAGCTCTATAGAAGGCTATTATAATTTAATCAGTCTTTTAGATGAACAAAACCCTCGATTATTAGCTCATCTTGAAGAGCTTGGGTGGATGTTAACCTCATGTATAGAGGGACTAAAAGACCTTCAATCGTTCATTAAATCACCAGACTTTCACCAGTTTATACACTCTAGCCAATCCGATGCCTAACAAGCGCGTGTACAGGGAACGGCGGCAGACACTATCGGTTATGATGCAGACAGTTGGTCACACCCTGTCCCTAGGAAAAACTTTTTCAGCCAATCCTAAATATTTGCTCTGATTTTTTGTAGTAAAGTTATACTATTAAGGAAGCAAAGACGAAACTCTAGGGTTAAGCAATGGTTAGACAACTCGACGACAGCCCGAAAACCACAATCGTCTATCCCGATAGCGATGGTAAACCGATGGCCGACAATACAAGACAATTTCGCTGGATTACGACGATTAAAGCGAATCTAGACTGGTTATTTGCCAATGATGCCGATGTTTTTGTCGCCGGTGATTTACTCTGGTATCCCGTGGAGGGAGATAATAAGACTCGACAAGCACCTGATGTGATGGTAGCTTTCGGCAGACCGAAAGGGGAAAGAGGTTCCTATCAACAGTGGAAAGAGAACAATATCCCCCCGCAAGTGGTTTTTGAAATTCTCTCTCCGGGTAATACCCAAACGGAAATGACCAGAAAACTACTGTTTTATGACCGTTATGGCGTGGAAGAATACTACATTTATAATCCCGATAAAAATGATTTGGGTGGCTGTATTCGTCGGGAAAATCGGCTCGAAAGTCTGGAAAATCTCGATAATTGGGTCAGTCCTCGCTTGGGCATTCGTTTTCAATTAGCCGAACCAGAGTTACTCTTGTATTATCCCGATGGTCAACCTTTCACCAGTTACAACCAAGAACGACAACGGGCCGAAACGGAACGACAACGGGCTGAAGTGGAACGACAACGGGCCGAAAGGTTAGCGGCAAAACTGCGGGAGTTAAATATTAATCCCGAAGAAACTTAAAAAAATTATCGATTGATGGAGTCGATCGAGATAGTCTCGCTACAATAAAAGTAAATAAATATCAAGTCCTCTAGCTAGAGTCGCAACAGTAAGCCCAGAAAAAATGCGATCGGGCAGGGTTGACTAAATCGACGAAGCAATCGCTAAATAGGGGTAATTTCCGCCCAATTCTCCCCAATCCTGAACAGGAGAGGCAGAACCGAAGAATTTCTATAAAATTTCGGTAAGGGTGGAAAGATCAAGTAAGTTAGCGTTAGGGCTTAATCTTCGCCACGGAAAGTAGAACTATGACAGTTTGTGAATATCGGCCAGGTTTAGAAGGAATTCCCGCCGCCCAATCGAGTATCAGCTTTGTGGATGGGCAAAAGGGAATCTTAGAGTATCGGGGCATTCGGATTGAGGAACTCGCCGAAAAAAGTACCTTCCTCGAAACCGCCTATCTCCTTATCTGGGGTGCTCTGCCCACGGGGGCGGAACTGGAAGAATTTGCCGATGAAATCCGTTATCATCGACGCATCAAGTACCGTATCGAAGACATGATGAAATGCTTCCCCGAAAAAGGCCATCCCATGGATGCGCTACAAACTTCGGCGGCGGCTTTGGGGTTATACTATGCCAGGCGGGCCTTGGATAATCCCGAATATATCCGCCAGGCAGTGGTGCGGTTATTAGCGAAAATCCCGACTATGGTGGCGGCGTTTCAATTAATTCGCAAAGGTAATCATCCCATTCAGCCCAACGATAGTCTTGATTATGCGGCCAATTTCCTCTATATGTTGACGGAAAGACGACCAACGGATTTAGCGGCGAAAGTTTTCGATGTCTGTTTGACCCTCCACGCCGAACATACCATGAATGCCTCGACTTTTTCGGCCATGGTGACGGCTTCCACTTTAACCGACCCCTACGGTGTCATCGCTTCAGCAGTGGGAACTCTCGCAGGTCCCCTCCACGGTGGGGCAAACGAGGAAGTATTGTTAATGTTAGAGGAAATCGGTTCGGTGGCTAATGTTCGTCCCTATGTGGAAAAATGTATCGCCAATAAACAAAAAGTTATGGGTTTTGGACACCGGGTATATAAAGTTAAGGATCCCCGGGCGACGATTTTACAAAATCTTGCCGAACAATTATTCGCAGAATTAGGTTCCGATGAATACTACGATATCGCCCTAGAATTAGAACAAGCAGTGGTGGATATCTACGGCGAAAAAGGTATCTATCCCAATGTGGATTTCTATTCGGGATTGGTTTATCGGAAATTAGGCATTCCCAATGATTTATTTACCCCGATTTTTGCCATCTCCCGGGTGGCCGGTTGGTTGGCCCACTGGAAAGAACAATTAAATGCTAACCGCATTTTCCGTCCTACCCAAATCTACACTGGAGAACACGAAGTCCCCTATACACCGATCGAACAACGTTCTTAGATTTTATCTCCCATTCTTGATGGAAACACGGTTTCTCGCCTTTGTCAATCTTTCCTAGGCGAGATTTTTTGTCTCATTTCCTGTTATATTGATGGGGCAAGGAAACAGTCCAGCGGCTTTCAGTTTGGTCAGTTTCGGTGTATATAGGGTCTGCTGAAAAAGTTTTTCGGTGGGGGCAGGGTGTGGGGTGTGGGGTGTGGGGTGTGGGGTTTTACCGGTTTTGAGGTGGCCAATTACCTAATTTTTAGGGAAAAAGTCCAGGAATTTTCCCCCTGATCACTCCCATACCTGGTACTTTTTGATTGACAAAAAGTCTAAAAGTCTTACCCAACAAGGTTTTTAGATTTATTCAGCAAACCCTATATAGCCAGGCAAGGTCTTTACTTCTAGATAGTCGGATAGAAAAATATTAAAGATTATGGTGAAATTTTGGCGCAGATTAACGGTATTTTTAATTTCTTGTTTATTGCTGATTTCCCTAACTGCTTGTGGTAATCCAGTTAGACGCAATCAAGTGGTCATATCGGTATTAAGTGACCCCAAAACCTTTAATGCTGTTTTATCGGCCGAATCCCCGAATATTTTTGGGTTAACCTACGAAGGACTATTAACAGAAAATCCCATTACTGGCAAAAAAGAACCAGTCTTAGCAGAATCTTGGACAATTTCCGATGATAATTTGAACATTATTTTTACTATGAGAGAGGGTTTAAAATGGTCAGATGGTCAACCCTTAACCGTTGATGATGTGGTTTTTACCTATAAAGACTTATATCTAAATCCTGATATTCCTAACAACTACCGCGATAGTTTAAGAATAGGATTAAAAAAAGAATTTCCAGTTATCACTAAACTAGATAATCGCCGAATCGAATTTAAACTACCCGAACCTTTTGCTCCTTTTTTAGATGCTGTCAGTTCACCGATTTTACCTAAACACGCTTTAGAAAAAACTATTCAGAAAAAAAGCCCCGATGGTAGGTTAGAATTTCTCTCCACTTGGGGGTTAGATACTCCTCCTGATAAAATTGTTTTTAATGGTGCTTATAAACTAAAAGAATATATCACGGGACAAAGGATTATTTTTGAGAATAACCCTTACTATTGGAAAAAAGATGACCAGGGACAACAATTACCCCATATAACTTCAGTAATTTGGGCAATTGTTGAATCTCAGGACACAACTTTACTACAATTTCGATCGGGAAGTTTAGATTCTATTGGGGTAACTCCCGAATTTTTCTCCCTCTTAAAAACTGAAGAAGAAAGAGGAAATTTCACGATTTTTAATGGGGGACCTGCCTACGGAACCCAATTTATCGGTTTTAATCTCAATCAAGGAAAACGCGACGGAAAACCCCTAGTAGAGCCAATTAAATCCA
Source organism: Microcystis sp. M144S2 (assembly GCF_020246065.1). Lineage (NCBI taxonomy): Bacteria > Bacillati > Cyanobacteriota > Cyanophyceae > Chroococcales > Microcystaceae > Microcystis > Microcystis sp. M144S2. Next base: position 5,402 of record NZ_JADBTR010000099.1, on the reverse strand, counting down.
GGTGGTTTAATAACTTAAATTTCCGCCAAGCTATTGCCTACGGCATTAATCGTCAAAGAATGATTGATGATATCTATCGAGGATTGGGACAAGAACAAAATTCTTTTCTTTCTATCCAATCGCCTTTTTATGATAAAACCCTGAAAGGTTACGATTATAATCCCGAAAAAGCCAAAGAATTATTATTAGAGGCGGGATTTAAGTATAATAGTGATAATCTGCTAGTCGATGCTGATAATAATCCCGTTAGATTTAACCTGATTACTAACGCGGGTAACAAAATCCGGGAAGCAATTGGCGCACAAATTAAAAATGATTTAGCCGCAATAGGAATTCAAGTGGATTTTCAAGCGATCGCTTTTAGCAATTTAGTTGATAAACTGAGTAATAGTCTAGATTGGGAAGCACATATTTTAGGTTTTACCGGCGATAATGAACCCCACGCCCCCAATATTTGGTATGTAGATGGAAATCTCCACGCTTTTAACCAACAACCTCAACCCGGCAGCCCTCCCATTCAAGGCTGGCAAGCGGCGGATTGGGAGAAAAAAATCGCCGATTTATACGTCAAGGGTTCCCAAGAATTAGACTTTGAGAAGCGCAAAGTTATCTATAATGAAATTCAACAACTTCAACAGGAATACGTCCCGTTTATTTATCTAGTTAATCCCCTCGCTTTGGGGGCCGTGCGTAACTGCTTTGAAGGAATACAATTCTCCGCCTTGGGTGGTGCATTCTGGAATCTAGAAGAATTAAAGAAAACCTGTGGAGGTGTTTAATGACTCATTTTGGTTTCCTCTGTCCTACAACCTCTGGACATATTTATTCTCTTCTACCTTTAGGAAAAGAGTTACAAAAACGCGGTCATAAAGTTACCTGTTTTTTAACTCTTGATGGTGAAGAAATGGTGCAAGCAGCTGGGTTAGATTTTCAGGCAATTGCACCCGACAAATATCCGAAAGGCACATCAGCCAAAAATTTAGCCGAAATTGGTCAATTACGGGGAACAGCCGCCGTCCGACGCACGGTAGAATTAGTAACTGATTCTACAGCGACCCTCTTTGAAACTATCCCTCAAGAGATGCGTCGCTTGGGAATTGATGCCCTAATTGTCGATCAAGTCTCCGCCTCAGGGGGTACAATCGCAGAAAAATTGGCTATTCCCTTTATCAGTTTTTGTTCGGCATTGGTTTTAAATCGCGATCCGCTTATTCCGCCCTTTATGACCAGTTGGGACTATAATCCCTCATTTATCGGGGTTATTCGCAATAAACTTGGCTATAAACTCCTTGACTCTCTGACTCGTCCTCTGAATGAGTTAATCAACCGGCAACGTCAAGAATGGGGGTTAATTCCCTATCAAAACATCAATCAACGCTATTCACCCATCGCCCAAATTAGCCAACAACCTGCCGAATTCGAGTTTCCTCGGTCAAATTTACCCGCTCACTTTCACTTTACGGGTCCCTTTCACGATTCCTCCACCAGAAAAACGATTCCTTTTCCCTACGAAAAATTAACCGGACAACCCTTGATTTATGCTTCCCTCGGTACAATTCAAACTCGCCTACAATCGACCTTTAATGCGATCGCCGAAGCCTGTGCCGATTTGCCGGTACAATTAGTTTTATCCTTGGGCAATACCGACTCTAACATTCAAATAACCACCAAAAACGCCCTAGTTGTTCCCTACGCTCCCCAATTAGAGCTTTTAACCAGAGCCTCTCTTACTATCACCCACGCAGGCTTAAATACTACCCTAGAATCCCTAGCGCAAGCTGTACCGATGGTGGCCATTCCCATCGCTAACGACCAACCGGGGGTATCTGCTCGGATAAAATGGTCGGGGACAGGGGAAGTGATTCCGATTTCCCGTCTAGAAGTTCCCCGTTTACGAAAGGCGATTGAAAAGGTCTTATCCGTCCCCAGTTACCGAGAAAATGCCCTGAGAATGCAAAAAGCACTACAGAAGACTGGAGGAGTGAAAATGGCCGCCGATATCGTCGAAAAAGCCATTTCTACCGGCCAACCCGTCCTATCGGTATAATGGCTAGGGTCTGCTAAAAAAGTTTTTCCTGCGGACAGGGTGTCGGGTGTCGGGTTTTAAAAACGTTATCGAAAACAATTGACAAAAATCGCCCTTTATAACCCGTCCATGGCCTAACACAAACCGAAGAACTATAAAGATTAGATTGAACATTTCTGTGATTTCTGTCTAACGAAGCGCTCTGCGGCAAATTTGTCCGACGGCAGCACCTTGTTATGCCTTTGTAGCTAATTGTTCATAGCCAAGTAGTATAGATGGACTAAATGACTCGAACTGCCACCTTGGTAATCTTTGAGGGTCTGCCTTATAAGCTTCCATCAGTTCACTTAGATCTGATGGTTTATCTATGCCTAGAATACATTTAACTTTTTCAAAGTATGACTTTGATGACGACCTTGCAAATACTTCAAACGCACTGTGAAACTGGCCAACATACAGTAATGTGTGTGGAACCCAACGAGAATAAAAGTCGGCTTGCTGTATTTCAGCCCGCATAAACAATATAAAATCAGCCTGCATTAGGTAACGAAATTCTATGCCAGAGTGTTTACTTCTTTGCTTAAGCAGATCCGCATGAACAGATAAACGTCCTAGCTTTAATCTACTATTTCGACGGTCTAAAGAACGCAAGCCATCTCGGAAAGCCTCATATCCAACCATTACATCTTTTCCATAATCGGATCTTCCGTTCACATAGTATTGATTCGTCAACAGTAGGTTAACTTCTGCAAACCTTTCATGCTTTGTGAAAATGGCAACCACATATAAGAAAAGCTCGTGAATAATAAATTTGAAATTATCGAAGTCCCATTCACCCCAACTGTTAACATTCTCCCTCCTACTCATATATGGGATCAAATCTTCAAAAAAGCGATGAACTTTGAGGACATTTTCTTCTGTTGGTGCATATTGCGCGAGAGTGATAAACAAAGTAATTGCTTCGTTTCTATAAGGAATAAATTTTTCTATATTATCAATAACCTGATCGTCAAATTCACCTTCCTTTTCGGTGATTCTGAACTTTTCAAGATTACTAACAAAAGTAGACAAATACTCATCTAACGCCCCCGATGCAAATGGCTTGTTTTCTTTGATAGCAGATATAGCCCTTTTGTGCACTGCCGAAGTACCCAGAGATATTCCATCTGATTCATCCAGAAAAGATGGCCGCTTACCTATCTCAGGCCTCGTATAAAGGGGTTTGTCATATATCCAACGCAATAACTTTTCAAAATTATCTGCATTGTTATCGGGTTCGCTTAAATCGATATATATTCGCGATTTATAGTATGTTGGCAGATATGCTTTACCTTCTGAATCTCTCTCAGCAATTATGGCTACAAATTTTCCTTGTTCCTGGTTTTCATAAACTTCACGTGAGATGATTTGAGTTTCAGTGCCTACACCGCCGGATCGATCATCTGCCTTTGAAGCGTAAACCTCGTCACATATGATGGCCACCTTGGTTATCTGTGGGTCTGTAACCATCTTTTCCATGAAAGCAAAGGAATCATGCCCTTCTTTAAGATCCCATTTATCAAGAATAACATGAACACCCGATTGGGTCAGGTCTTCAGCTAAATCAATTACCCACTGTTCATGTGTTGGGTTAGACCAGCTATAAGAAATAAATAACTTAGGGTTTTTCATCTATTCGTAAATCCTTAATAAGTCCAACTATTAATTATACAAAAACTTTCTCGATAACAATCCTCAGAGTAACGATATGTAAAAACTCTCGGCATATCACCCCATTTTAGGGCCATCGCCGGAACTTTTCCCCATATCATAACCAAAAGCGTATTAGCCAGATTAAACAAACTCTTTTAAGTAGATTCCTAACAACAAGCTGCAATAAAATAGACTTTTCGGGAAGTCTAGCACGAATTGCTTCAGTCCACCCCACAATTACCTAATTTTCGGGGAAAAAGTGCCTAAATTTTCCCCTCGATCGCTATTATGTCTGGCACTTTTTCAGGTCAAAAAAATCTAAAAATCTTAGCCAACAAGGTTTTTAGATTTATTCAGCCAACCCTAAGTTAAATTTTGAGTTGATCGATTAAATCGCGCATAATTTTGGCCGAATTATGTAACTGTTCCGTTTCTCTGGGACTAAGAGCAAGATTCAGGGTTTTAATCACTCCTTTCTCATTAACCACCGAGGGAATACTTAAACACACATCTTTGAGACCGTATTGACCATCGAGGAGAGTGCTAATAGTGAGAATTCTTTCTTGGGAACGTAAAATCGCTTTAACGATATCCGTGGTAGCTAAACCGATCGCATAGCTAGTATAACCCTTGCGTTTGATAATTTCATAGGCGGCGTTTTTAACCTGAAGAAAAATTTCTGTTAAGCTTTCTTGGTCGGTTGCGCTTAAATCCTGCCAATCTCCTTCGAGTAACCTTGCTCCTCCGATATTAGCCGAACTCCACACAGCAAGCTCACTATCCCCGTGTTCACCGATAATATAAGCGTGGACGTTACGCGCATCTACATGGAGTTGGGTGGATAAAAGAGAGCGTAAACGGGCAGAATCTAACACCGTACCCGAACCAATCACCCTAGAAGGCGGAAAATTGGTGATTTTCAGGGTAACATAGGTCATGATATCGACGGGATTACTCACCACCAAAATCAAAGCACTGGGGCAGTAAACAGCCACATCCTCCAGAATACGGCGAAAAATCGCCACATTTCGCTCAAGGAGATGTAATCTGGTTTCTCCCTCTTTTTGGGCAGCCCCGGCAGTAATAATCACCACATCGGCATTTTGTCCCACATCGGCCACGGTTCCCATTTTCAAGTCTGTGGGTTCAATAAAAGGCATTCCGTGCCTTAAATCCATCACTTCCCCTTCGACTTTATCCGTGGCGATATCTTGCAGAATTAATTCATCAAAACAGTCTTGAATTAACATCGAGTAAGCGCAGGCCATCCCCACCTGACCAACACCGATAATCACCCCCTTGCGAGGACGCAGAGGTGCGGGTTTTTCAGCGTAGGGATTGGGAGTAAATATTTTATCTAGCATAGATTTTTGCAGTTATTGCCTCGGTAAGCTCATTTTAAGGGGAAAAGGTTAATATCAGGTAAAAAGAGACTATCAAGAGATTTTGAGGCCATTATCGGCAATTTTTTTCTGGTAAGTAGCTGGTTATAATTAAATTAAAAATGGATTTTAGGTTCGATCCCCCCTGCCCCCCTTGATAAGGGGGGTGCCGATAGGCGGGGGGATCCCCCCTGCCCCCCTTGATAAGGCTATCCATTAGTCACATCTTTCTTAACATAAAATTTGACAAAAAGAGAAAAGTGTGCAAGATGGCTCAAGGAGGTTCTATGGGGGAACTAATT
>NZ_JADBTR010000098.1:0-12293 GCF_020246065.1 Microcystis sp. M144S2 | reverse complement strand
CCGAACCAGCCGACATAAAGACGGTTGTTGGTGCTGGTGATCCACTGGCAGAACTGCTCCCACAGGGAAGCGCTCTCGCGCTGTTGTAGAGTGGTGGTCATTGGTTTATGATTCCTATTAAGTTATCGAGGTACGATTGATGATGTCTCTATCTTAAAGACTTTGTATCGGTTTGTAAAGGGGTTTGAAACTATTGTTACTTATACCATTGATAAGCTGAGGTTATGCTAAGTTTATAGGGTTTCCTAGCCAAGTTTTCCTTTTTGGGAGTCCGTCATCAGAAGCCGATGCCAAATCAGGTCATACTTCATGTTTATGAAAAAAAACCAGATCTCGAACTCAGGTTAGACTAAAAAGAGAAATTTAATCATAATGGCGGTTGTCCTGACTATGGTAGAAAAAGTTCGTAAAACCGAGGCGGAATGGCAGACCCAGCTAACTCCCGAACAGTTCCAAGTTACCCGCAAAAAGGGAACAGAGCGGGCTTTTACGGGTAAATATCACGATAATAAGGAAAAAGGTATTTACAAATGTGTCTGCTGTGGTACGGAGTTATTTACTTCGGACAGCAAGTATGATTCGGGTACTGGTTGGCCGAGTTTCTGGACTGCTGCTAACGAGACTAATATTAAGTATGAACGAGATGTTAGTTTTTTCATGGTGCGGACAGAGATTCTTTGTGCCACCTGTGATGCTCATCTCGGTCACGTTTTTAATGATGGTCCACCCCCGACGGGAAAACGCTATTGTCTCAACTCTGCCGCTTTGCAGTTTGAAAAAAATCCCTAAAGCAAAAAGAGGTCTGGAAAGACCTCTTTTTTTAAGTTCTAGTGGCAGCCGATTACAGTAAACCTGTATTAGTTCCCGGTTTGCCAGTAGCTAACTGCACTTTGACAATTTTGCCGCCCATTTTCATGATGCGTTGTTGCTCACGAAACCAATTATCGTAGGGAACGAGTTTGGTAAAATAGGTATTTTGTAATTCCCGTTGTGTCCGAATGCGGCTTTGGCTAGGAACACAAGCGGTGATTTTGAACATCCGCATGGATTGACTTCTCCTAATCGCTGAAAAACTTGTCGCTCAAACTAACGAAGGCTTTTTCCTAAAATAACAAAGGTCGGGAGTCAAGGATCAATACTAGCTCGTCAAAACCTATCTTGGACAGATTCAGCCTTTAAAGACCTAGCACTCATCCTCGGCTTCCCGAACCTATTTTGTCCGAGTTCGTTATTTCTAGCTTAAGCCAGAGCTAATGTAGTCGAAGTAAATCCCCATTTCTTTACCGGCATCAGCACCGACTAAACTAGCGGTGACTTCTTTCATCGCTTGGATAGCTTGAACGGTGGAGGAGATGGGTACACCTAAAGAGTTGTAGGTTTCTTTCAGGCCGTTGAGAACGCGCTCGTCGAGGATAGAAGGATCTCCAGCTAACATAGCGTAGGTAGCATAACGGAGATAGTAGTCGAGGTCACGGATACAAGCGGCGTAGCGACGGGTGGTGTACATATTACCACCGGGACGGGTTACGTCAGAGTATAACAGGGACTTCGCGACAGCTTCCTTAACGATACCAGCAGCGTTGGCGCTAATGACACTAGCGGCGCGCACGCGCAGTTCACCGGTGGCGAAGTAGCCTTTCAGTTTGCCGAGAGCAGAAGCGTCAAGGTATTTGCCTTGAACGTCAGCAGAGTTGATAACAGAAGTAATTGCGTCTTGCATGGTGGTTCTTCCTTGGGTTTTGCTTAATCTTAAGAGGTTTACGAGGGGTGTGTCTAGAACAATTCACAAAGGAGTTATTCTACGACATAGAGCCGATCACGTAATCGAAGTAGGAAGAAGCTTCAGAAGCATCGTCAGAAGACATAAGACCAGTAGCAACTTCTTTCATTTCGCGAACGCTTTGAGCTACGGCACCGATGTCGGTTCCTAAAGATTTGTACATTTCACGCACACCGACCAAACCGATTTCTTCAATCGGGGTGACATCACCAGCAACTACTCCGTAGGTGATTAAACGTAGGTAGTAGTCCATGTCACGCAGACAGGTAGCGGTCATTTCTTCGCCGTAAGCGTTGCCACCGGGGGAAACGATGTCAGGACGTTTTTGGAATAAGCGATCGCCAGCTTGTTTGACGATGGTTTCGCGAGCGCCGGTCAGGGTTTCAGCGATGCGTAAACGAGCGGCACCACTGGTAACGAAGGCTTTAATTCTGTCTAGTTCGCCGGGGCTGAGGTAACGAGCTTCAGCATCAGCATTCACGATCGATTTCGTGACGATACTCATTGATGGATTCCTCCCAACTAAGTGAGATTAATAAACTTAATCTGACATTTTATAGCAGTTGTGGTCACTAAGCTCAAGTTATCTCGTTTCCGCCTTAGCATCTCAAGACTTCCCTAGCTAGAGCGACCTAACGCAACTATTTTGCGGCATCTGGTTCACCTTCTCAATATTTTCGTAATACTTTTTAACATTTGCCCTGAGAAGGGAGCGCCGGAGTGGGGAGCGCCGGAGTGGGGTGTGGGCTGTGGGCTGTGGGCTGTGGGGAGAATAAATGAAACTGCCTTCTGCCTTCTGTCTCCTGCCTCCTGATTTAACCTAGCCAATTAATTGCTCCTTTAATCCAGTCTTCTGGCTGAGTATTTTTACTAAATAAAGCATCTTGACTGAGGACTGCGATAGCTCGATCGATTTCCTCTTGGCTGTATCCTAAAGCTAAAAGGGTCATCTGCACATCTTCGCGTATCTCCGCTGCTGGTAGTATTGCCGTGGTTGTCGCCGTCACTTCTTTTAGCTGTCGCCATGCTGCCAATTTAGTTTTTAACTCTAAAGCGATTCTTTCTGCTGTTTTTAAGCCGACTCCGGGGGTTTTGCTCAAAATTTTAGTATTTCCTGTTACTATTGCCACCACAAGTTCCTCAATCCCCAAGGTATCGATTAAAGCTAGGGCTAATTGCGCCCCAACTCCATTGACGGAAAGCAGTTGACGAAACAGATCTCGCTCTGGGGCGGTGCCGAAACCGTATAATAAAGGCTGCTCCTCGCGAAGGATTAGGTGAGTAAAAATCTGACGACTATCATTGTTATCTTTGCCGATGTCTAGGGCTAATCGCGAGGGAATTTGGATTTCGTAACCGATCTGGTTTACGTCTAAAATCAAGATCAGTCGGTTATTCGGGGTTTTGATCACCTCGATCGCTTGTCCCCGTAAATAATTAATCATTGATTTAATTCTCCTACGAAAATAACCGAACCACAGCAATGACGGTTTTTACTCCCTGAAGGAATGCTGGGGAGATTTTCATTTTTGTTACAATTGTTAACAGAAGTGAATGGCGCAATTGATAACCTAATTTTCTTGGCGTTAGTCCCCCATAATTGGAGAAGATACAAAATGAATGGCAACATTAGAGTCGGGAATCTCTTTGGAATTCCCTTTTATATTAATCCTTCTTGGTTCTTTGTTCTGGGGTTAATTACCTTAACCTATGGGGGAGATTTAAGTCAGTTTCCCCAGTTAACGGGAATTATGCCCTGGCTCTTAGGATTTTTTGCCGCTATTCTCCTATTTGCCTCCGTGGTTGCCCACGAATTAGGCCATAGTTTTGTTGCCATCGCCCAAGGTATTGAAGTTAAATCAATTACCCTATTTTTATTCGGTGGTTTGGCAACTCTCGGCAGAGAATCGAAAACTCCCCTAGAAGCTTTTCTAGTAGCAATTGCTGGCCCTTTAGTTAGTTTACTGCTCTTCAGTATTTTCCTAATTATTCGTCTCAATATTAGCTTAAATGCGCCCATGGCGGCGATTCTTTCTCTGCTGGCCTATATCAACCTCGCCCTAGGGTTATTTAACCTGATCCCCGGTTTACCTTTAGATGGTGGTAATATCCTTAAAGCCATCGTTTGGCAAGTAACGGGTAATCCCAATAAAGGGGTTTTATTCGCTAGTCGTTTCGGTCAATTTTTTGGTTGGTTAGCGATTGTCATCGGTGCGCTATCAATTCTCGGAATCACTCAATTTGGCAGTTTTTGGACGCTATTAATTGGCATTTTCCTCCTACAAAATGCCGGCTTTTCCGCTCAATCAGCTAAGGTTCAAGATTTCCTAAGTCGCTACAGTGCTAAAGATGTTATCTCTCCTAATAGTCCTGTAGTGCCGATTAATTTAACCCTGCGCGAGTTTGCTAATAATTATGTTATCGGTAAACAACAATGGTCTAAATTTCTAGTTACCGATAGCGAAGGTAAACTATTAGGGGTGATTAATGTAGAGGATCTGAAAACGATTCCCACTTCCCAATGGACAGAGGTAAATATCGGCCAGTTATTACAAACTAGCGAAAGTCTCAAACTGGTTTTGTCTCATACTTCCCTCCTAGATGTGGTGAAAATTTTGGAAGGAGAAAATTTATCTCAAGTGACAGTGGTAGAAGAAAACGGCACGGTTTTGGGGTTAATTGAGAAAGCTTCTATCCTTACTTTTCTCGCCCAAGAAACCCAAAGTCAAACCGCTTAATCAGTTATCAGTTATCAGTTATCAGTTATCAGTTATCAGTTATCAGTGAGCAGTTATCAGTGAGCAGTTATCAGTTATCAGTGAGCAGTTATCAGCTAGAATCAGTTAGGTCAATGTAATTTTCACCTCAATATTGATGAATCATTCTAATCGCTATCTGTTAGGATTTATCCTTGTTGTCGCCGCTTATGTAACTTTAATTGCTCCAGAAGTTAATAACCATATACAAGCAATGCTCGGAGGATCATCATCAAATTTACAAGCAAACAGATATTCTGAATTTATTAGTCTTGTAATTAATGCGAGTATTTTAGACCTTATATACAAATGGTTTTCAGGAAAGTATAATTTATGAGTTATCAGTGTTAAGTTGACGACTCACAGAATTTTGCCTAGTATCTCCTGTTGCTTTAAAACTATTCCTTTTTGGTCTGATTTCGAGAGCAGGCAATAAGCATTTTTTAACCACAGAGGCACAGAGGACACAAAGAGTCAACCCGCAGAATTTTGTCTAGTATCTCCTGACTATACTGACTGTCGCATTGCTTGCCATAATTGCTCGTATTCTTGCTCGGTTGCTGGGGATAAAGGGTTTAGAAAATCGCTTTTTTTGATCGCTTCTGGATTGACAAGTAAAGGATTATTTTTAATATCTGAGGGAATTTGGTCGGGATTTTCAGTGAGAACTAGGGGTGATAATCCAGAGGTAAATAAAGAAATTTTAGTAGCGGATTCTGGTTGCCAACAAAAATCAATCCATTGCTGGACAAGAGAATTAGGAGTAGTTAAAACTGGTTTTACCCAGACATCTGACCAGAGAGAAGTGCCGGATTTGGGGACAACAACTTTAATTTTATTATAGCGATCGCTCACTGGTAAAATATCATTAGACCAACCCACAGACAGCCAGACATCACCGAGTATCAGGGGTTGTAAATAATGTTGAGAACTATAAAATTTTACCTGTTTTTGTAAAGCGAATAGCTGGTCTTTTAGTGCCGTAACTTGCTTTAAATCACTAGAATTATAAGAATAACCCAATTTTTTTAGGGTTAAACCGATGACTTCGCGACGATTATCAATTAGGGCAATTTTACCGGTTAATTCCGGTCGCCATAGATCGGACCAATCCTGTGGCCGCCAGTCAAATTGAGCGAATTTTTCCTCATTATAGGCAATTACTGTCATTCCCCAACGGTAGGGCGCAGCCCAGACTTTTCCCTCTGTTTGCGGTTGTCCTTGGGCATTGCGAGTCATATTTTCTTGCCAACGGGGGGGCAGTTTTGACCAATTAGAGAGTTGAGAAGTATCTAGGGGTTGAATTAAACCGTTGCTAATCGCTTTTCCTAGCCAAGCATCCCCTAGGGTGACTAAATTACCGATCGCTGGGTTTTGTTCCGTAAAAGGGATAGGAATCGGAAATTGTGAGGCTGGTTGCTCCTGATTTTTCAACCATTTTTCCAACAATTTTAATAGCTCTTTCAGCTGCCTTTCCGACTGAAAATTGACTTTTTTTTCGGCAATAGTTTTCCGAAAGTCTGTTAGTAATCGCGGCGGAATCGAACCGGAGAGGAGAAAAATGCTCGGCTCGCCGCTTCCAGAAGCGCAGCCACTCAAACCTCCCGCTAAGGCGATTGTACCTAATCCTTGCAAAAAAGAACGTCTATTTAACATATCGCCCGCCGATTCTCAACTTCAACAGTAATAATTGCCAGTTTCTAGCCTTGCATTATTATAGGACGATTTTTAACAAAATGTAAACTAGGGAGTTTTGCCGCTACCGATTTCAGCTATAGATCGGCTTTGTTGTTAACTTTTATGGTAGAAAACTCTGATTTTGTCCTAGTTAAAGCTAGGATAGAAAGAGTAAGCTAAGGAGCGAGGGTATAAGACTATGTCAGACAATCATGATCGAGATTTCCATTATTCTTGTCGTTGTGGAAAAGCCAATTTTCAGTCGGTAAAACATCGATCAGGTATTTTATTAATCGGGGGAGCGGAAGGAGGTAAATTAGGAGAAGATCAGGCGACCACATGGTTATTGAATCGGGCTAAAGGCGGTAATTACTTAGTGTTGCGCTTTGGCGATCTTGGCGGTCAAGCTGATTGGATTTGCGACAATTACCGCTCCCTGATCAACTCGGCGGCGGAACTATCAATTGATAGTCGTGAAGCGGCGAATAATCCTGATGTTATCGAATATATTCGTAATGCCGATATTCTTTTTTTTGCCGGTGGTGATCAAAATCAGTACGAGGATTTGTGGGAAAGCACAAAGGTGGAAACAGCGATCAATTATCTGATCAATGAGAAAAAAGTTCCCGTGGCGGGAACCAGCGCAGGAATGGCTATTCTGGGTGATTTTTACTATGCGCCCACTCACGAAGGGGTACTGAGTTCGGAAATATTAAATAATCCCTTTCACTTCAACACTAAAGACTTCTATCGGAGTGATTTTATTCGGGTTCCTTTTCTCAAAAAAGTGGTGACAGATACCCATTTGGATCGACTCAATCAAGATCATCCCGAAACAAGATATGGTCGCCTTTTTGGTTTTTTAGCCCGCAATGTACACGATAATCACAATCAACTGCCCGCCTACGCTATCGGTTTAGAAGAAGGTGCTTTTCTGGCGATCGATGAGCATGGTATCGCCAAAGTCTACGGCAACGGCACCGATAAGGGACAAGATGCCTATTTTCTGCAAACTAACGGGACTCTACCCGAACAGATGGAGCCGGATCGGCCTTTAATCTGGAATAATAACGGTCAAGCGGTGAAAGTCTATCGCATCGCAGGAACTCCCTCTGGCAGCGGTGAATTTGACCTCAAGGATTGGTCTAGTGCTGCTGGCGGTGGCTGGGAATATTGGTACACTAAAGGGGGAATAGCTGGGTTTAAGCGGGTTCCGGTAGCCTGAAGGTCATTTTTGTCAAAAAAGTGATTTCTATGGGTGTTAGGATTAATTTTGAGGCAATAAGGAGAATTTTTTGAGCTATGACCCCTGAATTAATCACTTTTGGTCAGTATCTCGCGGGTGAATTTGAAAATCAACGGCAAGCGCAAGCAGAACCGGTGTGGTACGTTCACCTGCGCTTATGGTTGCGTCCGCTGCCTTTATTTCGGGAAGACAGCATCGCTCTTTTTGCCGAACAGGCAAGTATAATCAATTTAGACCAACCCTACCGACCGCGACTGTGGCGATTAATGCGCTCGGAATCGGCAGGGTTAGAGGTTAGGCATTATATGTTTAATGACCTGAAATCCGTGCAAGGTGCGGGCAAAAATCCCGATATTTTGCGAAAAATTAGCTTAGAAGACCTAACTTTTCTGCCTACTTGCACTTTATCGGTCAAAGTCAATACTCTCGCTGATAATCAATACCAGTTTATCGCCCAACCGCAACCGGAACAGCGCTGTCAATTTACCTATGAGGGTACAACCTATCAGGTGGCTTTAGGTTTCGAGGTGACGAATCATAGCCTAAAAACCTACGATAAAGGTCTAGATCCCAGCACCGGTAAGGGAATTTGGGGCGCTCTGCTCGGTCCCTATCAATACGAGAAAAAACGGGATTTTTCGGCAGAATTGGATGTGTGAGGAAGATTGCATCACATTAGGTCAAAATGACGGCAGATAACACCGCAAACAGCCGCTAAAGCGGTAATTCCTAAAGCTGTACCGATGTCTTGTCCTTGATTGACAGCAAAAGAAGTGACGATTCCCGCACCTAAACCGGCTGTGATTGCCGCTCCGAGAAAATCTTTATCTGAGTTTTTATACATAGAGATAAGGCCAAATTTCGACAAAATCGTGTTTTTTACCTTATCATCCTCTTTTGAGCCACTAATCACCCGGGGGCGGAATTGCAATCAAGCTTTAGATTTAGCCACGTTTCTTAACATTAAGTCGGGTCAGATAGATAGGGGGTAAAATCGATGAAATTAGCTAAAATCTCTTTTTCTGGCTTTTTAACGCTGATTATCTCCCTTTTGCTAATACTGAGTTTTGTTAATGCCAGCCAGGCACAATCGGATACGGCGGTAAGATCGGAGTTAATTAGTCTCCGCAATCGCGTCGAGCGCCTTGAAAGTCAAGTCCGAGGAATATCCATCCGCGGGGAAAATGCCGCTCCGATTCCCCAACGGCGATCGGGAACGGGTATAGTAAATGGGGAAGTAGTCGGGGAAAGTGACCCATTGTTCCAGCGTTTAGCCACTTTAGTAATTGAACTAAAGGAAGATTTAAAAAAGCTGGAGCAACGGGTGCAAATCTTAGAAAAAGAAACCGTTAGCCAGAAATCGTAGTCAATTGATGCTATAACGATCGAAAGTTAAATTGATTTGAAACTATGCAGTTAATTGATTATGTAATTGTGCTGCTTTATCTGGCAGCAACCCTAATAATCGGGATTATCGCCGAGAAAAAAGCTTCTCAAGGTCTAGAATCCTACTTTTTAGGTAATCGCAATTTGCCTTGGTGGATGTTAGGGGTGTCGGGAATGGCGGCTAACACCGATTTAGCGGGAACTATGGTCATTTCTGCCCTAATTTACGCGGTCGGTCCTAAAGGACTATTTATCGAAATCCGGGGCGGTGTTGTCCTAATTATGGCCTTTCTCATGGCTTTTATGGGCAAATGGAATCGCCGCGCCCAAGTTATGACCATGGCGGAATGGATGAAATTTCGCTTTGGAACTGGAAAACAGGGGAATTTTGCCCGAATTATTAGCGCCGTCGCCACTCTCTTATTCTCTATCGGTGCGATGAGTTATTTCTCCGTTGCGGGGGGGAAATTTTTAGGGCAGTTTCTGGGTATGGATGATCGTCTTGCTTCGGTGATATTAATTCTTTTAACCTTAATTTATACGGTGGCCAGTGGTTTTTATGGTGGGGTAATTACCGATTTATTTCAAGGATTTCTGATTTTTGTGGCGGTAATTTATGTATCGACAGTGGCTTTTTTTACTGTCAATCTTCCTGATAGTTTCACGGTAGCAATTCCGGGGGCAGCGGAGCCAAAAACTTGGAATTTAAGCGACTGGGCTAGTATTTTTCCTTCGATGACTTTGGATTTACCCGGAGATTATGCCATCTTTAATTTGTTTGGTGGGGTGATTTTCTTTTATTTAGTTAAAACCATCATCGAAGGTTGCAGCGGCAGCGGTGGTTATATGTTACAACGATACCTAGCCGCCAAAAGCGATCGAGATGCCGGTTTATTATCTTTATTCTGGATTATTTTGCTTTCTTTCCGTTGGCCTTTAGTCACAGCTTTTGCGGTTTTAGGTATTCACTACGGTTTAACCGAAGGCACGATTACAGACCCAGAAAGAATTCTGGCCACGGTGATTACTCAATACATTCCTGTGGGGATGAAAGGGTTATTAATTGCTGCTTTTTTAGCGGCAGCTATGTCCACTTTTAACGCAGTTATTAATGCTAGTGCTGCCTATTGGGTCAAAGATATCTATCAAGCTTTTTTGAAACCAAATGCGGGAGAACAGGAGTTAGTTTTTCAAGGTCGTCTGGCCTCGATTTTTGTGGTAGTAATTGGCTTAGTTTTGAGTTTTAATATCCAAAATGTCAATGATATTTGGGGTTGGTTGACCACGGGATTAGGGGTGGGATTAGCAGTTCCTCTCCTATTACGTTGGTATTGGTGGCGCTTTAATGGTTATGGTTTTGCTGTGGGAACTTTAGCGGGAATGATTGCGGCTATTGCCTCACAAATGATAATTTTACCTTTCTTTCGTCACAGTCAATATCAGGAATATATTCTCTTTCTTGTGCCGAGTTTGTTCGCTTTAGCTGGCTGTATTATCGCTACTTTGTTAACTCCTCCCACCGATAGTTTAGTCATGGAAAATTTCTATAATGTTACCCGACCTTTTGGCTTTTGGGGAGAAGTACGTCAAAGTGTTAAACCTAACCTACAGGCAAAAATTAAAGCGGAAAATCAACGGGATATCATCGCCGCTTTTCTTACCGTTCCTTGGCAATTAGTCCTCTTTATGATGGGGATTGTTTTAATCATCAAGCAGTGGCAAAGTTTGAAGATTTTGGCTTTGGTTTTTCTTTTGCTTTCCATCGGTCTCTATTTTACTTGGTATCGACATTTATCTAAGGAAATTACCGTCACTAAAGACCGAGATTTAGGTTAGGCAGTTATCAGTTATCAGGTTTCAGGTTTCAGTTTTCAGTGTGCAGTATGGATTAAGTGAGCCTCATCAAATGCCAGTTTCCTACTGTCTTTTCACTGATTACTGATTACTGTTTACTAATCACTGAATTAGGAGATATCCCTTGACTTTTGCGGCGGCTTGGGTTATGATTCTCTTACAATGGGACTGTTGTGTTTAGCTTCGGTTCTTTGGATTTCCATTGTTAGTAAACTCTTTTAAAAAGATTATCCCAAAATCTGCCGAAAAAAGCAAGCAAAATTTTGCTGTCAATTGTTAAGTTTTGTTAAGAAAAATAGCAAAAGCGGCAAGGAATAGAAATCCCTTACCGTTGACTTTAGCCGGACTCACCACTTCTTATAGGATAAAAACTTACCCGACATGGTAATTTTAACGCGATCGCCTTTAGGGTCTTCCTCCTTATCCACGTCGAGGGTAAAATCGATCGCACTCATAATACCATCGCCGAATTTTTCATGAATCACCAATTTTAGAGGCATTCCATACACCTGCATGATCTCGTAGAAACGATAAATCAGGGGGTCGGTGGGGACAACCGGACCTAATCCCTTGACAGGATACTCGGTTAAGGATGCGACGATTTCGGTTCCCAGTCCCAAAGCTGCCACAATTTTCGATGCTTCCTCTGGGGAGGCGCTCGCTTGCCGGTAAAAAACAGCAGCAATCCACACCTCATCTCGTCCTAGAATCGCTTCTAGGTCAGCGAAACTCAGTCCTTTTTCCTTCTTCGCTTCCAATAGTTTTGCAGTAATTTCGGGTATCATCGCTTATTTTTGCAGAATTTGTCTGCTTCTAGTTTACCTGAACATCAATTATATAAGTAAAAGTTATGACATTGATAAAAAAACATTTCTTAAAACCCCTTTACATAACTATAAAAAGCCGATAGTATTAACTCATGTCAAACAACGAACCTTGACAATCTAATACATACAGAAATTATCCAACCATGACTACAACTCTACAACAGCGCGAGAGCGCTTCCCTGTGGGAGCAGTTCTGCCAGTGGATCACCAGCACCAACAACCGTCTTTATGTCGGCTGGTTCGGTGTGATCATGATCCCCACCCTGCTCACCGCCACCACCTGCTTTATCATCGCCTTTATCGCCGCTCCTCCTGTAGATATCGACGGTATCCGCGAGCCTGTAGCTGGTTCTCTACTCTACGGAAACAACATCATCTCTGGTGCAGTTGTTCCCTCTTCCAACGCGATTGGACTCCACTTCTACCCCATCTGGGAAGCAGCTTCCTTAGATGAGTGGTTATACAACGGTGGTCCCTACCAGTTAGTCATTTTCCACTTCTTACTAGGTGTCTTCTGCTACCTCGGTCGTCAGTGGGAACTGTCTTTCCGTTTAGGAATGCGTCCCTGGATTTGTGTTGCTTACTCGGCACCTGTATCCGCCGCTACTGCTGTATTCCTAATCTACCCCATCGGACAAGGTTCTTTCTCTGATGGTATGCCTTTAGGAATCTCTGGAACCTTTAACTTTATGTTCGTGTTCCAAGCAGAACATAACATCCTGATGCACCCCTTCCATATGTTAGGTGTTGCTGGTGTGTTCGGCGGT
>NZ_JADBTR010000097.1:0-2947 GCF_020246065.1 Microcystis sp. M144S2 | reverse complement strand
TCCAGCTACATCAAATGTTCCAAAAAAATATAGAAGAGCTAATGCAAATTAGCCGCTATCGGTTGAAGGATTACATCAAAGGACAAAGAGCGATATCGCTTGCCCTATCTACCTTCTAGCTCGCTTGTCCCCCTCTCAGGTTACTACCGGTAAAACCCTAGAGGAAATCACAGAAAATATGAAAGAAGCAATTCAATTTCATCTGGATGGTTTACAAGAGGAAGGGCTGCCAATTCCCCAACCAGCCACCTATTGCCAGTATATCGAAGCGTAACCGATCACCTGCATCCTGTCCGCGACTTTTATCTGTTAAGTGCGATCGCTGATCTTGTAGGGTGCGAAAACGCGCGTGTAACGCACCGCTAATGTTTGGGATAAAATGGAGAAGTTTCAATGCGATCGAGTCCAAGTGCGATTGCTCTGAGAAATGATCGAGGTCAAGCATGACAGTGCAATAACTTCGTTACAGAGATAGGATAGTAGAATAGAGAGGGCTACCATACCGCTGCTTCAGGCTTTGATTTAGTCTTGTCGATCAGTTATTATCATGAAAGAAAAAGTGTACTTGGATTCCACGGTTCCGAGTTATTACTTTGATGAGCGTGAAGCTCTAAAAACTTTTACCGAAATCACAAGGAAGTGGTGGTCGGAGATGTCCAGTTATTATGATTTATATATTTCGGATGCCGTGCTTCAAGAACTAACCAACGGAAACTATCCGCGTAAAGCTGAAATTATTCATTTGGTTTCGAGGATTCCTTTACTACCGCCGACTTCTGCTCTTGAACAAGTTGTCGAGTTTTATCTTGCCAACTATGTCATGCCAAGGTCTCTTGTGGGCGACGCTCTACATCTTGCCTATGCCAGCTATTTCGACATTCAATATCTCGTTACTTGGAATTGCAACCACCTAGCGAATGCTAACAAACGGAAGCATATTCGCGTTATCAATGCCCGCCTTGGTTTGTCAACACCTGAAATTGTCACACCACTTGAACTATTCAAAGAGGAGAATAACTTATGATCCACTCAGAGATTTTGCAAGAAAAAGATAAAACTCAAACAAGATTATCGGAGGAATGCACGTCTATCCATGACTATTTAGTTAAGTCTCGCATTGCTGCGGAAAAGGCTGCGGAATCCTACGGGTTTACTCTCAAGTATGCTGAAGAAATTCATAAAATTCGAGAAGAACACACCAAAGCTTTCAACGCCAACACAACAGCCTCTTAGGTTGGCTTGAGCGAAACGCTATAGATTGATTCTGATTAATTGCCAATTCATTGCCGACACAAGAGTTAGGGCGATAATGATTCATTGCTGTATGTAACAATATAAGAGGAGTTTATCTCAGGAGTTCCACAGTGATTAAAGAGCTAGACCGTATTACTGTTAATCCACAAATATGTCTTGGACAGCCAACGATTCGAGGAATGCGTATCACTGTGGGATTTGTTCTGAAACTGTTGGCTAGTCAGTTATCTATTCAGGAAGTCTTAGAGGCTTATCCAGAGTTAGAAGAGGAAGATATTCGTCAGGCTCTTAATTATGCAGCTTGGGCTGTATCCGATTATATCGTTAGCTTCACTTCGGCATGAGTAGTCTGCGTTTACTAGCTGATGTTCATATCTCCCCTTTGACAGTTGCGGCTTTAAGGTTACAGGGCTACGACATAGTACGCACTACAGACTTTTTACCTGCCACTGCTGCCGACGCGGAGATTTTGGAACTTGCCAGAGTGGAAGGTCAAGTTATTTTAACACAAGACTTAGACTTTTCCCTGCTGGTAGCCCTCAATAATTATGGACTGCCTAGCTTGATTACATTACGGTTATCTTCTGCCAGACCTGATGTAGTTGCTCAAAGGCTTCTAGATGTTTTACTGACTGTGGAAACGGAACTGACAGAAGGTGCGGCAATTACTATCAGCGATGACTCTGTGCGTGTTCGTAAACTTCCAATTCGATGAACCCGCACCTCAAACGATGTCAGACAAAGAAGTAGAAACGATTTTCAAGGAAAAATTAAATCAAATAATTGAGTAATAGAAATCGTGCGTTATGCGATTATTTTTGAAAAAATTGATAGGGTTTCGATGCCTGTCACAGGTTGGCGATATAATATTGGTTGGATAAATGAAAGAAGTTCGATTTAGTGAGCATTCTAGAATCAAATTGAATTTGCTATCCGCTCGTGGAATTTTTATCACTCCTGAATTTATCCTCGAAACTGTACAATTTCCTGACAAAATAGAAATCTCTGAAGACAACAAGCGAATCGCACAAAAAAAGTTCAATGATAATTTAGTGATTCGAGTAGTTTATCGAGAATTCAGTGCTTTTTTCTTAATCATCACCCTTTACCCCGGTAGGATATCCCGATATGAACAAGATACACTATAGCCCAGATGTGGATGCTTTATTAATTGAGTTAAACAATAATCCAATTGCTTACGCAGAGGAGGAAGGGAAAATAATATTACATTATTCCAAGGACGATCAGTTAGTTTTAATCGAGATTCTAGATTTTGGTTGTTCTCTATCGGAAGATGCTAGACAAGAACTGGCAAAATCCATATCTTCTCGTGAATCGATTAAAATATAGTTATTAGTTAATGTCCATCTCACAACAATTTAAATCATGAAAGGTATTCAGTATATTGTCGATGAAACAGGAGAAAAAACAGCAGTTGTTATCGATCTAAAAGAATGGGGTCAACTGTGGAATGAGTTTTATCAAAATTTACTCGATCGCTCTCCCGTAAACGAAGACTGGATAAATTGATCGCCTTTTCGAGAAAAATTAGATGGTTCTTCCGAACTTACACTGTAGAAAATTCCCCAAGCTCCCTCTCTGTCCAGCAATGCTCTAAAGTTGATAAATATCAATCTAACAAAAACTCAAAGCCCTATTGTACAAGCTTTACAAGCATGAGTTGTTGATAGTT
>NZ_JADBTR010000096.1:0-17654 GCF_020246065.1 Microcystis sp. M144S2 | reverse complement strand
TGACAACACCCTCGACTTCTCTAATACTGCTTTTGTCGGTGGCAATATCCAAATTCATGGCTATTGGGGGAATGATACTATCACCGGTAGCACTGGTAATGATGTCATTATTGGTGGCGGTGGTGAGGACAAACTTAACGGAGGATTAGGGTCAGATCAACTAACGGGAGGTGAAGGTCGCGACCGTTTTATCTTCAACACCGTTGATGAAATCGGTCAAGGTGCAAACCAAGACAATATCCTCGATTTCAATACTGGTCTTGATACTATTGACATCTCTGGCATTGATGCCAACTCCCTCAACGCTGGTAATCAGAGTTTCACGTTTATTGGTGCCTCGGATTTTTCAGGTCAAGCGGGACAACTGCGCTTTTACGGCGGTCTCCTTTCCGGGGATACCAACGGCGATGCAGTCAGCGACTTGCAATTGGCGATCGCTGGAGTGTATAGTTTACCTGTTACCAGTATAGTGCTGTGACATCCTCTGGTTTGAGGCAATAAGCTCTTAGTGCATTTAACTGAGTGTCAGCAGAAGTCCCATCGCTAAAAGCGAGGGACTTCTGCTGATACCAAATTAAATTGTATTCAGTGCAGATAAAGCATCAAGGATGAAGGGAAATCCCGTGGGAGAAGCAACCCTCTGGGGTGTTACTTCTTAAACAATTATCTTTCGCTCTCGGTTTTTGCTCTGTTCTTTCCCCTTCCTAGGGGTTTATTCTCCAAATCCTGCTTGATCATTACTTTCTAAGTAGCTGGTTATAATTAAATTAAAAATGGATTTTGCCTTTAATCCCCCCTTGATCCCCCCTTGATAAGGGGAGTGCCGATAGGCGGGGGGATCCCCCCTTAATCCCCCCTTGATAAGGGGGGCATCTGACAACTTTTAACGCCTACCTACTTATTACTCCTCTAAACAATAATTCAAGATGAGAATGTCAAACATTTTAAAAACCAGCTTACTCAGTTTAACAATTTATAGCTTGATCAACCTTTTCTCCATAAAAACACAAGCAGAAATAGGCGATCCGAATGGTTCCAATAATCAACCCCAAACAGGCTGGACACTATGGCAACGTTGGGATAAATTAACCGATGCAAATATAGATTTCGGTTTCTCCAATATGGACTTAGGAGCAGGACTAGAATTACAGCAATTATGTTTTGGCGAAGTTGACACCCCCAATGCTGAGAAGAAACAACAAGAAACCTACTGGTGGAGATTAGATAATGACATCAATCAAATAGGTTCGGGAAAAATACAATATGGCTGTTGGATAAATGGTCAATTCAAAGGCACTAATACTGTTACTGCCTATAACACCTCTTTAGGAACTGTTCCTTGCTTGCGCGTTAATAGTTCCGTAAAAAATGGCTTAATAATTTATGAAGACTCTACCACTAATTCCCGTCATTTAGGCATCGTTAAAAGTGGACAAATTGTTCAAGGGGAATCATTTCCTTTAATGATCTTTACCACCAATGATAATCTGAACTGGGTGGCCATAAAATCACCACAAGAAGGCTGGATATTAACGGGGAAAACCGGCATCAATGAAAATGTTTCTTTATGTAAAAACTAAAAACTTAACCTACGGAAAAATTAGGTTTATACCCCCTAATCAAGAATTGAAAAATAACTTCTTAGGTATCCCCCCTACCTCCCCTTTTAAAGGGGGAAACCGAAGGCGAGGGGATTGCGTAAACCGTCCTCTATTCCTTCAACCACGCCAAAAAATCTCTCTACTCGTGCTTAGAAATTAATTGAATGGAAACATCCTTTCCCTAGCTGAGAGACTATCGGTCTTAGAGTCGTTTCTAGCGTTGGGTTTCATGCTTCAACCCAACCTACTTTGAAGCGCACCGCAGCACAGGAGGAGTGTAAAGTCAACTATTTTGGCGAAAATTAATCTTTTTTACATTTATTTAGGGATAATGGCAGTTAGTTACTGTAAGGAGGGACGGTAATTTTTCCCGTGTCAATATCAAAATTAGGAGAAAGTGGCCTAATATATATATGAGGGTGCTTATTTCCTATTAAAAACCGCCAACAACCCAATGAAAACTTTAAATCAGAATCCCTGGCAAGTAGAGGGAGGAGAAACCCTGCCCCTACTTTACAAAATTGATCAACATCTTTGGTTAGAGGAAACAATAAAAATCCTCAAGGAAAATCGCTTAGATGAATTAGATGTAATCCATTTAATTGAGGAATTAGAAAGCTTGAGTAAAAGAGATAAAAACCGAGTCAGTAGCTTACTTGAACAAGTGATCAGGCATTTATTACTTTTACAATATTGGACAACAGAAGCAGAAATAAATCGGAATCATTGGCGAGCGGAAATTATCAGTTTTCGCACGCAATTAAGAAAATATTTAACGACGAATTTACAGAATTATTTAGCTGAGGAATTACCGATAATCTATCAGGATGCTTTCGATTATGTTCAACAAAAAACTGGTTTTTCTGGCGATTTTCCCTCAGAATGTCCTTACAGTTTAGAGCAATTATTAGATAAAAATTGGTTCAACTGTGAAGATTAGACATTAAAAATGATAGAATTATCGAGGAAAGCCGTTCTAAAATGGCGGGTTTTTTAACCGAAATTTGCGATAATAAGATGCGATTAAATTATCAACTGGGCATCAATGCAGATTTTTAGTTCTTTTGTCTCATCTACGGCCACTTTTGCCGAATTATCCCTACAAGCGGCGAATGCCCCTGTTGATACCCTCACCGGTTGGTCATTAGAGGATCGCGATCCGCAAGTGATCGAAAAATTTGTCCCCCTTCTGGATTGGTTTTATCACCATTATTTTCGCGTCAAAACCGATGGTTGGGAAAATATTCCCCCCTCAGGACAGGTATTATTCATCGGCTCCCATAACGGCGGTTTAGCGGCTCCCGATATGTTTATGATGATGTATGATTGGTTTCAGCGCTTTGGCAGCGATCGCTTAATCTATGGTTTGATGGATTCGCGAGTCTGGCGAGTTTTTCCACCCCAAGCTGGTCTAGCAGCCCAAATGGGGGCCATTCATGCTCATCCGAAAATGGCGATCGCCGCTTTGAATAGTGGTGCTAGTGTACTAATTTATCCCGGAGGTGCTACGGATGTTTTCCGTCCCCACAGTTTAAGAAATAAAATTCATTTTGCCGGTAATCTAGCTTTTGTTAAACTAGCTTTACAGTACGAAGTGCCGATTATTCCTGCCATTTCCCACGGCGCTCACTCGACCCTGTTTGTCCTCGAAGATATTTATCCTCAATTAAAAGAATTGCATAAACAGGGTATGCCTTGGCCTTTCGGTATTGACCCAGGGACCTGTCCCATCTATTTCGGTTTACCCTGGGGACTAGCTATCGGTCCCTTGCCGAATATTCCCTTACCTGTGCCGATACAGACGCGGGTTTGTCCCCCAATTATTTTTGAACGTTACGGCAAAAAAGCGGCCCGGGACCGCCGTTATGTACGCGAATGTTATGAGAAAGTCTGTTATTTGATGCAGCAGCAACTCGATCAATTAGTGGCAGCCAATTCTCCCTGATACTATAGAGGAAAGTGGGGACAAAGCGATCGCACTTGAGGATGGCTGCGGTCAGATTAACCCGCTTGTGAGATAATGAATTGTTTTGAGCAAAGTTATCAGTACAAAGTTTTCTCTTGAGATTTGACGATTATTTGGGGAATGCAGAAAATTATGAAACTATTACCCGCAGAATGCCAGCATTTACAAGACAAAGTAGCCATAGTAACTGGGGCCTCGCGAGGGATCGGTAAAGCGATCGCCTTGGAATTAGCCAGCCAGGGTGCTACTGTAGTGGTGAACTATGCTAAATCTAGCAGTGCTGCCGATGCCGTTGTTGAAGAAA
Source organism: Microcystis sp. M144S2 (assembly GCF_020246065.1). NCBI lineage: Bacteria > Bacillati > Cyanobacteriota > Cyanophyceae > Chroococcales > Microcystaceae > Microcystis > Microcystis sp. M144S2. The sequence continues at coordinate 13,783 of NZ_JADBTR010000096.1, read as the reverse complement.
TTACCGCGGCCGGGGGAAAGGCAATAGCTCTACAAGCAGATGTGGCTAAAAGCGAAGAAGTGGATAACTTAGTGAACAGTACCAAGGAAAAATTCGGTCATATTGATGTCTTAGTTAATAATGCCGGTATTACCCGGGATACCCTGATGTTAAGAATGAAATTAGAAGACTGGCAAGCGGTCATCGATCTCAATTTAACCGGAGTTTTTCTCTGCACTCGCGCCGTCAGTAAATTGATGTTAAAACAGAAAAGCGGCCGCATAATTAACATCACTTCTGTATCCGGTTTGATGGGTAATCCGGGTCAATCTAATTACAGCGCCGCTAAAGCCGGTGTTATCGGTTTAACGAAAACTTTAGCCAAAGAATTTGCCAGTCGAGGCATCACTGTTAATGCCGTGGCCCCCGGCTTTATTGAAACCGATATGACTAATGACCTCAAAGCAGATGAAATTCTCAAATATATCCCCCTCTCCCGTTACGGAAAACCGGAAGAAGTCGCCGGAATGGTGCGTTTTTTAGCCGCCGATCCCGCCGCTATTTATATCACTGGTCAAGTCTTTAACGTCGATGGTGGTATGGTTATGGCTTAATTCAGTTATCAGTTATCAGTTATCAGTTATCAGTTATCAGTCATCAGTGATTAGTTATCAGTGATTAGTTATCAGATTAAAGTTTTAAGTTTTAAGCTTTAAATGATATTATTCACCGCTCAGTCTTCACTCTTCACTCTTCACTAATTACTGTTCACTGATTACTGTTTACTGATTACTGTTCACTGATTACTGTTCACTGATTACTGTTTACTGATTACTGTTTACTGATTACTGAAAATGACTTACTGTTTAGGAATTATCAATCGTTTTGGCATTGTTATGGGGGCGGATTCTCGCACGAATGCGGGAGTCGATTATATCTCGGCCTATCGGAAATTATTTGACTTTTCGGTATCGGGAGAAAGAGTAATTATGGTCTGTACATCGGGGAATTTATCGATTAGCCAAGGAGTGATTCACGAACTAAAAAGAGATCTGCACAATCAAGAGGATAAAAATCTCCATTCTCTGACTCATCTCTACGATATCGCCCACTATATCGGTGATAAAAGTCGTCAAGTACAAGCTAGGGAAAGAACTTGGCTAGAAAAAGATAATATTGATTTTAAATGTAAGTTTATTCTTGGGGGACAAATTAAAGGAGAAGAACCGCAATTATTCATGATTTATCCCCAAGGAAATCATATTCAAGCCACCAAAGAAACGCCCTTTTTACAGATAGGTGAAACTAAATACGGTAAACCGATTCTTGATCGTACCATTACCTATGATACACCCCTAGAGGAAATGGCCAAATGTGCCTTACTTTCCATCGATTCGACCATGAAATCGAATATTTCCGTCGGACCGCCTATCTATTTGAGTATGTATGAAGCTAATAGCCTAAGCCTACGTCATAAGTTACAATTGCGCCTAGGAGATCCCTACCTAGCCAAAATGCGGAAACTCTGGGAAGATTACGTCCGGCAAGCTTTCGAGGCTATGCCCAATGTGGAATGGCATTATACCGATGAAGATCCCAAAGAAGATATCATAATAGATTAAGTAACTCTTTGTGAATTAACCTTACAACTCGATGATCATTGTTACCTTGATGTTGGCAGGTAGTCTAGCTTGGTTTTTTAGTAGCCTTGCTGGTGGGGGCAGCCCCCTGATTCTACTCCCCGTTTTAGGTTGGTTTCTCGATGCTGCCGTCATTCCTCCAGTTTTGACCACGGGGATGCTAATCGGTAATGTCCAACGCATGGGAATGTATTGGCGCGCCATTGACTGGCCCTCGACGGTGTGGTATTTACCCGGGGCAATTATGGGATCTACCCTCGGCGCTTTTGTGTTTGCCCATTTACAATTCAAATGGTTGCCGCTAGTTTTGGGAATTTTTCTGGTTTTATCCTCGCTTAAACAATTATTTCCCCAACAAGAAAATCCTTTTTTTGAGATTAAAACTTGGTATTTTATGCCCTCGGGATTTATCTACGCTTTCCTGTCAGGATTAGTCGGTAGTACCGGCCCGATGATGAACCTATTTTATATTAACTATGGGCTAGTTAAAGAACCAATGGTGGCAACGAAATCCGTTCATATGGTAGTAGTTCATGTGGCCAAATTAATCGCCTACGCAGCTTTTGGAGTTTTACATCTGCCTTTTCTTGGTTACGGTTTATTGTTAGGATTAGCAGCCTGGCCAGGCAATTGGTTAGGACAAAAAGTTTTAGAAAAAATGAGTCCCCAGCAATTTAAACAAGCAGTGATGTTATTCGTTTCGATGAGTGGCCTATTGATGATCTGGCGAGAACGCGGCATCGTCTTTTAAAATTTTGCTGACAAGGGGACAAATTTTGCTAGAATACTAAATAAAGGCAAATTGTACTAAAACAGTGTAATACGCCGATCACCGTTAGATTTGCTCCTTGATTAACCCCCTAGCTGAAAATGACAGAAATCGCCAATTTTACCCTCGAACAAGGTTTAGAACGCTACCAACAGGGAGAAAACGCTGCCAGCTTATTGCCCGAATTTAAAGAATTAAGCGATCGCAGTCCTAAAAATGCCGCCGTTTGGTCTTGTTTAGCTTGGTTATATATGCTCACCGATAAACCGGAATTAGCCCTAAAAGCCGCCCAAAAAGCCGTTAAACTCGATAAAGTTTCCCCCCAAAACCGGATCAATTTGGTTTTAGCTATGTTGGAAACCAAAACCGCCGGAGTTAGGGAACATATCGAACTGGTGCAACAATTAATTAGTTTAAACAAAGAAGTTCGCCAAGAAGTGGATGAAAATATCGCCGATGGTTTAGCTAGAAAACCCGATTGGAAAAGTTTAGAACGCGTTAAAGTTTGGTTAAATGAATAAGAATATGGAATTATCAAAACAGTTATTACTAGGCTTAAAAGCCAATGATTTTCGGCATCCCATCGACCTAGAGGCGACTAACTCCCTTAAACAGTTGCCCGGTTTAGATATAGCCGTGAGAAGTTTGTTAGGTTCCGTCGCTGAGGAATTCTTTTACTTAAATAATATTGCTGCTAGTGTTTTGGTGGGGGAAAAACAATTACCCGACCTGCATAATCTCCTCCTAGAAGCTTGCCGAATTCTCGACTTAGAACCACCTCAATTATACATTCAACAAAACCCCGTTCCTAACGCCTATACCTTCGCCATGCGCGGCAAAAAACCGTTTATGGTGATGCACACTTCCCTAATTGAAATGCTGACTCCCGCAGAAATTCAAGCGGTAATGGCCCACGAATTAGGTCATCTCAAATGTGAACACGGCGTTTATCTGACTTTAGCCAATATTATGGTTCTGGCGGCGGGATTACTGCCCAATTGGGGGACAATGTTAGCACGATCCCTACAGGAGAGAATGTTAGCATGGGTGCGCTGCGCCGAGTTTAGTTGCGATCGAGCGGCTTTATTGGCAGTTCAAGACCCAAAAATCGTCATGTCGGTGTTAATGAAGTTAGCCGGAGGTTCCCCCAGTCTCGCACCTTTATTAAATTTAGAGGCTTTTATCGATCAGGCCAAGTCCTACGATGCCGTCAGTGCCTCGGAAATGGGCGAAATGTTAAAGGGTTTGCAAACCCAACAGTTAACCCATCCCCTCCCCGTCCTGCGTGCGCGAGAAATCGATCGTTGGGGCAGTTCCCCCGATTATCAAAATTTGTTAAAGGGGCCAAAAATGGGTTATAATAATAAAATTAATGCTAAGGGCGAATGGCGAAATTGGTAGACGCACCACACTCAAAATGTGGCGAGGCAGCCCCTCATGTCGGTTCGAGTCCGACTCCGCCCATTAAAATGACAAAAACCAAGCATAAGAATTTATGGTGCGTTACCGCAATTCTAACCTAGTGTCAGCATTTTTCCCTCGCTTTTAGCGATGGCATGAATGATGACCAGTATATAGACAATTCCCGAAAGCTGTGTTGTAATATCGGCATCCTGATTTGGAGAATAATCGATGTCAGAATACTCAAAACCTTTCGACAACATAAAAAAGACTAAACTGTTTAAGGATAATCAAGCTGGGGCAAGAGTAGGGCTGGCTGGTGGAGCTTGAGCAGCTATAGCCTTAGCAGGAATGTTACCATTTACAGCCCCTGTCTTAACTTTTTGCGGGCTTGGCGGGATGCTGGCCGGAATGATGACAGAACGCAGTATAAAAAAGGAGTTGACAAAATTACTGGTAAAAATAAATAATCCCATCAGACAAAATAAATAAAATTTTGGGATAATTAGGGATGAAATTACAGTTGTGATCCTGGCATTTCTGGCGAGAACAATTGATATTATTGGTTTGATTTGCTGTTAAATCTTTACTCCTGACAACGTACATTTTAAAAGGGCTTCTTCTTGATTATTAATATTAATTTTCCTTAAAAATATTTGCTCTTTTGGTGTGGGCTTCCAAACAAATAGTCCTGTTTCTAAATTGGTCTGAAAAAAAGCATTGGCAAGAGATGTAATTACTAAATCAAAATCTGTTTTAATATGAAGGTATTCCTATCAATTTAGACCTTTTGTGTTCGGTAATTCGATTTGTAATTTTCCTGCGCGAGAATGGGTATTTTTTCAAAAAAGATCAAGTTGAACTTCAAAAAAAGGTTTTCTAATTATTAAAGGAGGATCACCGATTTCTCCAGAGAGTTTCAGCAAGCCATCATCAAAAGTATCTAAAACATCCACTCTGGCTTTAATTGCCGTCGCCACATGAGTTGCATCTTTAGGTTTTAGTGCCTGATATTGCCACATCAATTCTCTGGCTAGTTCGCCAACTTTTCTGTCCACATCATAAATATAAATCCACTCATGTCGGAAAAAATCTCTGATTTTTTCCTCACTTTCTTTAGGTAATTTTGGCTGTCCTTTTTCTAATTTCACCACTTCAATAAAAGTAAGAGCAGAAGTCACAATTATTACCTGACCATTTTCAGCTGCTTTGAGAACAGAAATACAATCATTAATTTTATCCTTTTCATTTTTCAGGAAAGCTAAAAAAACACAAGAATCCCAGTAGTGTAGCTTTTTTGTTGGACGAATCACTTACTTCCTCCCCAAATTCCGATCATTTCCTCAATGGTAGGTAAATCTTTTTCCTGAGGAAAAAGATCAATTGACTCAACTTTAATCCCGATTTTTTCCCCATCTTCTCTAGAGGTAACTATCCCCGATACAGAGACTCTTTTTTCTAGATATTCTTTGATATTATCAAGTAAATTTGGTTCAAAGTAACATTTAACACTTTTATTAGTCAATAAATTGTAAACTCTAAAAATAGGTTGACGACTTACATCAATAGCTTTAAGCACACCTTCTACAGTACCAAAACTTTGATATTTTCCCCCGATAATTTCATCAACATTAGCAATCAAAGCTTGATTCAAGTCGATACACCTTGAATCAAAGCCCAATTGCACCATAAACTCATCTCTTTTTTTCAATATTGCTAATGATCGCGCACTTTCTAAAGCTCGATCAGAAAAATACTTAGGGCGAATCGGATGTTCTAAAATTGTTACTATTCCCCTTTCTACAGTCTTAATAACTTCAGAAATTTGACTAGGTGTAATCTGATCTTGAGGCATTCCTTCTAAAGTAAGATGAATGCTGCCACTATGAATTTGAGAGATTCTCCAATTTATCAGGGGGCGATTTTTGTTAGCAAGGGTTTTATCTACTTCATGGAGTAGTATTGCTAATTGTTCTTGAGCCTTGATAAATTTATCAAAAGACAACAGTGAGCCTTCTATATCTAGTGTTAGGCTCTTGATTGTTTCCTTCGATATAGGGCTTTCCCCTTTAGTCATGGCTCCAGGAATCGTGATAATTATCTCAAGTGTAAAGGTTTTGGCTACCTACTAAAGCTTCCTACTTTACATTTTTACATGAACTAACCCTAAAGCCTAAACTAGGGTTGGCTGAGTAAATCTAAAAACCTTGTTGGATAAGACTTTTAGACTTTTTTGACCTCAAAAAGTGCCAGCCATTGGAGGGATCGGGGCGAAAATTCCTGGACTTTTTCCCTGAAAATTAGGTAATTGACCGTCTGAAAATGGGTAAAACCCTACACCCGTTCGGCTGAGCTCACGGCCGAAGCCCACACCCCACACCCCACACCCTGCCCCCACAAAAAACTTTTTCAGCAGACCCTAAACTAGGTTGACCTATAACCACAAAAAAACCCGCTTGCGCGGGCTTTTTCCACAAAACCAAAGTTTTAATTAACCTAACAACGCTTTTGCCTTCGCTACCACGTTATCCACGGTAAAACCGAACTTCTCTAGAATCACACCTCCCGGAGCAGAAGCGCCGAAGGTATCAACCCCCAACACATCCCCCTCATCGGTGATGTAACGATGCCAACCCATGGTTGAACCCGCTTCCACCGCAAGACGTTTTTTCACTGCTTTCGGCAATACCGATTCTTTGTATTCTGCCGATTGTTCCTCGAATAGCTCCCAACAGGGCATAGAAACGACGCGGGCTTTAATTCCTGCTTCTTTCAACACCGCAGCCGCTTTATCGCAGAGATATAACTCGCCCCCCGTACCGATGAGAATGACATCGGGAGTACCTTCGCAATCGGTGATAATATAAGCACCTTTAGCCACACCATCGAGGGAAGTTCCCGCTAAATTGGGCAGATTTTGACGGGAGAGAGCCAATAAAGTCGGGCGTTTCTTTTCGCTCACCGCTACTTTATAAGCGCCAGAAGTTTCCGTACCATCTCCCGGACGCATGACTAAGAGGTTAGGAATAGCTCGCAGAGAAGCAACGTGTTCCACGGGTTGGTGAGTCGGTCCATCTTCCCCTAGGGCAATGGAATCGTGAGTCATTACCCAGATGACGCGAGTTTCTGACAATGCCGATAAACGGATAGAATTCCGCATATAGTCGGTGAAAATCAGGAAAGTCGCCCCGTAGGGAATCAATCCCGTGTTATGGAGAGCAATCCCGTTACAAATCGCCCCCATTGCGTGTTCCCTTACGCCAAAGTGAACGTTACGCTCCTGATAACTGCCTTTTTGGAAATTACCAAAATGCTCTAATTCCGTGTAGTTAGAGTGGGTTAAATCCGCCGAACCACCGATTAAACCGGGTAAAACCCCCGCAAGAGCATTTAAGCAGATTTCCGAGTGTTTACGACTAGCAAGCGCCTTATCTTCGGGTTTATAAACAGGTAAAGCTTGCTCCCAACCTTCCGGCAGTTGACCGGTGGTTAACTGTTCAAATAAAGCCGCTTCTGCGGGATATTTGGCCTGATATTCGTTAAATAACTTATTCCAGTCCGTTTCTGCCGTCGCTCCCTTGTCCACTGCTTGCCGGAAACGATTTAACACCTCATCGGGAACCACAAACGGCTCGTATTGCCAACCTAAGGCTTTCCGGGTTAACTCGATTTCCGTTGCTCCTAAAGCTGCCCCGTGAACATCGGCGGTATTAGACTTATTGGGGGAACCATAACCGATGGTGGTGGTGATTTTAATCATCGAGGGTTTATCGGTGACAGCTTTGGCAGCTGCGATCGCATTGGCAATGGCATCTAAATCGGTGTTACCATTCTCGACGTGCTGAACGTGCCAACCGTAGGCTTCAAAACGCTTGCTCACGTCTTCGGTGAAAGCGATATCGGTGGAACCATCGATCGAGATATGGTTATCATCATAGAGAGCGATTAACTTGCCTAAACCCCAGTGACCGGCTAAAGAACAAGCTTCCCCGGAAATACCCTCCATATTGCAACCATCACCCAAAATCACATAGGTGTAATGGTCGATAATTTTGGCATCCGGTTTGTTGAAACGGGCCGCTAAATGAGCTTCTGCTAGGGCCAAACCGACACCATTAGCAATCCCTTGACCCAGAGGACCGGTGGTCACTTCTACCCCTTCCGTGACGAAATTTTCGGGGTGGCCAGGGGTTTTCGATTTCCACTGGCGAAATAGTTTAATTTCTTCTAGGGGAACGCTATCGTATCCGGTCAGGTACATCAAAGCGTACTGCAGCATACAACCGTGACCGGCGGAGAGAACAAAACGATCGCGATTGACCCATTGGGGGTTTTTCGGGTTAAAACGCAGGAATTGATCCCAGAGGACAAAGGCCATGGGAGCGGCTCCCATGGGCAGTCCGGGGTGTCCGGATTTAGCTTTTTCCACGGCATCCACCGCTAAAAAACGTACCGCATTAATACAAAGTTCTTCGAGGGATTGGGAGGCGACAACCATAATGTTTTTTAGAATGAACTACAAAAATAAGACCAGGTTAAAGAGGGAGCCACTCACAGATTACTCTTTCAGGGGCATCGACTCAAGCATATTTTCTAAAAGCTAAGGTGACGTTATGGCCGCCAAATCCAAAGGAGTTGGAGAGGGCAGCGTTAACTATCTGCTGACGACTTTCGTAGGGGACGTAATCGAGATCGCAATCGGGGTCGGGATTGTCCAGGTTGAGAGTCGGGGGAATCCGATCATTAGCGATCGCCATTACCGTGGCCACGGCTTCAATGCCGCCAGAACCGCCTAAAAGGTGGCCTGTCATCGATTTGGTGGAACTGACGGGGATTTTGTAGGCCGATTCTCCTAAAGCTTTTTTAATCGCCTTGGTTTCCGTGGGATCATTGGCCCCTGTACTGGTGCCGTGGGCGTTGATATAGCTAATTTCCGCCGGAGTTAAACCGGCATCTTTGATCGCTAATTCGATCGCTCTGGTGGCCCCACGACCGTCGGGAACCGGAGCCGTCATGTGATAGGCATCGCAAGTCAGACCATAACCGATCATTTCGGCGTAAATCCGCGCCCCACGAGCCAAGGCCGTTTCTAATTCCTCTATAATCAGGATTCCTGCCCCTTCCCCCATGACAAAACCATCCCGATCCTTGTCAAAGGGACGACTGGCCCGGGTGGGGTCATCGTTGCGGGTGGACAGGGCCTTAGCGGAGGCAAAACCAGCCAATCCTAGGGGGGTAACGGCGGCTTCCGTCCCACCGCAGATCATCCCTTTGGCCAAACCCCTTTGTACTAGACGAAAAGCATCGCCGATGGCATTGGAACCGGCGGCGCAAGCGGTCACGGTACAGTTACTCGGTCCCTTGGCTCCCGTATGGATAGCGGTTAAACCAGCGGCCATATTGGCAATCATCATCGGGATCATGAAAGGACTACACCGGCTCGGACCTTTTGTCAAGTAAATTTCCTGTTGATCCTCCAGCACTTTTATGCCACCCACGCCCGTACCAATTAGTACACCTATATCATCGGCATTGAGAGCGTCGATAACTAATCGAGAATCTTGCAGTGCTTGCAAACTGGCGGCGACGGCAAATTGAGCGAAACGGTCCATCCGCTTTGCCTCTTTGCGATCCACATAGTCGTGGGGGTCAAAACCCCGCACTTCCCCAGCAATGCGACAAGCGTGACGGGAGGCATCAAAGTGGGTGATTAAACCAATGCCACTTTTGCCGTTGATTAAGCCTGTCCAATAGTCGGCTAGATTATTGCCGAGGGGAGTGATCGCACCCATCCCCGTGATGACAACCCTTTTTAATGGCAATTCTGTCATGTTTGTTCAAAAATAAGGGCAGATTTTGCCCCAGATATTTAATCCTAATTGTCAATTTTCCCGCAATAATTAGGCGGTTGCTCCTACTTTCTCGTTAATATACTCGACAGCTTTGCCCACAGTGAGAATTTGTTCGGCCGCTTCGTCGGGAATTTCAATATCAAATTCTTCCTCTAAAGCCATCACTAACTCGACCACATCAAGGGAATCCGCTTTCAGATCATCAGCAAAGCTTGCTTGGGGGGTAACTGTACCCGGATCCTCTACTTCTAATTGTTCCACAACAACTTTTTTAACTCGATCGAAAATGTCTGCACTCATGGATGTCAATTTTTATCCGCTGGTTTACCGGACTCTAGCCTCTAGGGTCTGGGGAAATGGGGCGGTGTTACCATTTCCGACAATAAATTTCGGTTAGCTTTTTCACTGACCATTTTTCATCTTACTGGAAGTTGTTCCCCTCTTGATGAAGTTTTTTCGCGATCATCAGGGAAATTGGGGTGTAGGGTGTGGGGTGTAGGGTGTGGGGTGTGGGGAAGTGGGGAAGTGGGGGAAGTGGGGAAGTGGGGAAGTGGGGTGTGGGGTGTGGGGAGAATAAATAAAAATAATCTCCTGAATCCTGACGACCGAATAAAAAGCAAAAATATAACGGATAACTCCGAAATTAAGATAATAATCATGGCTGACCATGGCTGACCATTACCCCCCCCTAGAATTAGCGGAGGCAAAACCAGCCAATCCTAGGAGGGTAACGGCGGCTTCCGTCCCACCGCAGATCATCCCTTTGGCCAAACCCCTTTGTACTAGACGAAAAGCATCGCCGATGGCATTGGAACCGGCAGCACAAGCGGTCACGGTGCAGTTACTCGGTCTCTTGGCCCCCGTGTGGATAGCGGTTAAACTGGCGGCCATATTGGCAATCATCATCGGGATCATGAAGGGAATACACCGGCTCGGACCTTTTGTCAAGTAAATTTCCTGTTGATCCTCCAGCACTTTTATGCCACCTACGCCCGTACCAATTAGTACACCTATATTATCGGCATTGATTGAGAGCGTCGATAACTAATCGAGAATCTTGCACTGAATATAGTCGACAGCTTTTTGTACAGTGTCAAGTTGTTGGGCATCTTCGTCGGGAATTACAATATCAAATTCTTTCTCTAAAGCCATCACTAACTCGACCAAATCATAGTAATCAACTTCCAGATCATCAGCAAAGCTTGCTTGGGGGGTAACTGTACCCGGATCCTCTACTTCTAATTGTTCCACAACAACTTTTTTAACTCGATCGAAAATTTCTGCACTCATGGATGTCAACTTTTATCCGCTGGTTTACCGGACTCTAGCCTCTAGGGTCTGGGGAAATAGGGCGGTGTTACCATTTCCGACAATAAATTTCGGTTAGCTTTTTCACTGACCATTTTTCATCTTACTGGAAGTTGTTCCCCTCTTGATGAAGTTTTTTCGCGATCATCAGAAGACAAGGGTGTGGGGTGTGGGGAAGTGGGGAAGTGGGGAAGTGGGGTGTGGGGAGAAGGGAGAATCAATAAAAATAATCTCCTATCTCCTGACGACCGAATAAAAAGCAAAAATATAACGGACAACTCTGAAATTCAGATAATAATCATGGCTAACTATTACCCCAATTCTAGAATTTCCGTTTTTTTTGGTTTTCTTGACTACTATTCGGCGGTGGCCAATCCAGTTTCGGTGCTGCCGGTGCTGCGACGACGGGTGAGAGTATTAAAGAGCATAATTCCGATCGCTTTGATCAGATTACCTTCCAACTCTTGGAACATTTTCATGTTCATGCCAAAAGCGGCGTTAGCTTCGGCGACAATGCGATCAGCCATGGCTTGATCCACTGGTAACTCGTCGAGGGTTTGACGATAGTGGTTTTTATAGGCTTTTTCGTCGGTAATATCTTTAAAATCATAGAAAGCTGTGCCACCAGTTTCCAGATTCATCGCTTTTTCGGCGATTTTTTTCAAGATTTGCCCCCCGGACAGATCGCCGAGATAACGGGTATAGGAATGAGCGACTAATAATTCGGGTTCTGTTGTGGCGATTTCCCGAATCCGGTTAACGTAGGCCTGACCTGCGGGAGATAAAGCGATCTCGTTGCGCCAATTTGGACCGTAATAAAAATATAAATCCTGTTCCAGCGCATTTTTGCGATTGAGTTCGGGAAAACAGATTTTAGAAACGACGGGATGACTAGGAAGTTTTTCCATCTCCTCCTCCATGGCCGAATAGACGAAGTAGAGGTTAGCCACCAGTTTGCGATAGGAAGTTTTTTCCACCACACCTTTGAGAAAACACTTGACAAAACCGACGTTTTCTGCCATGGTATGGGATTTTTTCGTGCCTTCCCGCAGTTGAGTTGATAAATTAACGCTCATATTATGATCACCTGTTGGGATGAGTAGAATGGATCGGGTTCGTTACAGATGCTTACTAAAACCGTCTATTTTGGTAGATTAAACTGAATCGATCGGTAATTTTATTAAGAATTTTTACAGTGCCGCTGGGGGAGCTTAGGGGAGAAATGTAGCTCTAGCAGGACTTGACCGCCGGTTAAAACCGGTATTGATCGAGATGGCGCAATTGTAAAGATTAGTGAAAAACTGCTCCCTAGTTGATTTTGGAGAGAGATAAAGCTAGAAAATAGCACTAATATCGATTATCGAGCAACATTATTCACACTTCTTATTAATTCTTAACATTCAGGAGACTTATATCAGCAAAATTTCACAAATTAAAACCGAATTTAGCAATCATGCTTATAATCAGTACAGGATTCTTTATGTTGTGCTAAACTCAGGCCCTTGAGAGACAAAGCCATAGTTGCGATGTCAGCGAGAACACATTTAGCAACCCCCTACCCAAACCCTTAGTCATAACACTCTGGTAATGCCCCGAATACTTGTAATCGATGATGATCCTGCGATCGCGGAATTAGTCTCCATCAACTTGGAGATGGCGGGTTATGACGTTAATCCCGCAGAGGACGGGATTAAAGGCCAGGCCTTGGCCGTCCAGTTACAACCCGATTTAATCATGCTGGATTTAATGCTGCCCAAAGTCGATGGTTTTACCGTCTGTCAGCGTTTGCGACGAGATGAACGCACGTCCGACATCCCGATTTTGATGCTCACAGCTTTAGGACAAACCCAAGATAAAGTGGAAGGTTTTAATGCGGGTGCTGATGATTACCTGACCAAACCTTTCGAGGTGGAGGAAATGTTAGCTAGGGTACGCGCTCTCCTCAGACGCACCGATCGCATTCCCCAAGCCGCTAAACACTCAGAAATACTCAGTTTTGGACCTTTAACCCTGGTTCCCGAACGTTTTGAGGCGGTCTGGTTTGAAGGTGTGGTCAAGTTAACCCATCTAGAATTCGAGTTACTCCACTGTCTTCTCCAACGTCACGGTCAAACCGTTTCCCCCAGTGATATTCTCAAGGAAGTCTGGGGATACGATCCCGATGATGATATCGAGACTATTCGCGTCCATATTCGCCATCTGAGAACAAAACTAGAACCCGATCCCCGTCATCCTCGCTATATTAAAACCGTTTACGGTGCGGGTTATTGTCTGGAGTTACCCACCAATGAACAGGTGGTGCTTGATTCATCGGCGGCAACGGTTTAAACAGGGAGCGATTGTCTAAATAGGCAATAGGGACTATTGTTTCCTCGCTCCTCCTCCTCTTCCGATTGAGAAGGTTTGACCGGCGGTTGGGTTTTGATGGCTATGGCTGAGGCCTCTTTTTGACCCTGACGATAACAAGGGGAAAACACCCCCTGCAATTCAGGACAATGGCGGGAGTAATTACTGGTTGAATTTAGTGTCAGCAGAAGTCTCTCGCTTTTAGCCATGGGACGGGGCTTTTAAACGGGCGAATTACTTCGCCCCAGGCTTCCCCTCATGAATGCTGACTTTGTATATAGGGTTTGCTGAAAAAGTCGCTCAAAGAATTATGCTATTGAGTGCCAATAAGTAGGGAGGAGCAATTATGGCTCTACCGAACCTGTCATGCAAAACTATCAACAACTCATGCTTGTAAAGCTTGTACAATAGGGCTTTGAGTTTTTGTTAGATTGATATTTATCAACTTTAGAGCATTGCTGGACAGAGAGGGAGCTTGGGGAATTTTC
>NZ_JADBTR010000095.1:0-6588 GCF_020246065.1 Microcystis sp. M144S2 | reverse complement strand
TGTTGAGCAATGAGTCGAATTAATTGGGGAGTAGAAACAGCTTGGTTATCGCTAATTAAAAAAATTTGATTAGCGGCATTAGGATGATCTAAACAGGTAATAATGGCAGCAACTAAGTTACCCACAAAGACAAAACTACGATGATTTTTTATTGCACCAAAAGGTAAGGGTAATCCCCGTTTAATTAGTTTCATCAAGCGCTCCATATTACCCGGATTACCAGGACCGTAAACTAGAGTAGGACGAATAATTGTCCAAGTCATGTCACTATCTTTTGCTAGTTGAATTAAAGCTTGTTCTGCTTGCAATTTACTACGACCATAGGGACTATCAGGGTGACAGGGAGAATTTTCGTTAAGAATATCATCACTTTCGGCAGCCATAGCATGAATAGAACTGACAAAAATAAAGTGCTTAACTCCCGCTTTTAGCGACTGCTTAACTAGGTTAATAGTCCCCTTAGTGTTAACTCTGATAAATTCTGCTTCTGGATTGGATATAGTCTCATGAAGGATATGAGCGCGTCCTGCTAGATGAATAACGGTATCAATGCCTAGCAATGCTTCTTGCCAATCGGTTATATCATCAATTTCACCCACCTGAATAGCCTTAATTGACAGGGTTGCGGGAAACTCAAATTTCTGGCGAATTGCAGCTGTTATCTGGTAGTTATGTTGGTGTAAAGTTGGCAGTAAGTGGCTGCCAATAAAGCCGGTAGAACCTGTAACTAAAACATTTTTCATTATTAATTATTCAATTAAGTTTAGTAAAGTTTCCAACCATGTTTATTGAAAAAATACACAGCCGATTGAGCAAAAACTATTGCCAGTTTAGTCGAGTTGTGCGCTCCTCTTGCCCAATGATGATAAATATTGACATGGGGATAAAGTATGGTTTTGTATTTTTTAGACATTCTCATGGTCAAATCATAATCTTCAAAATACATAAACATATTTTTATCAAAATAGCCAATATCATCTAAATATTTTCTGTTAAATAGCATAAAACAACCACTAATAATCGGTACTTCCATTATCTGGTTATAGCTGATATCTCGCATTTCATACCAGTCCAATCTCTTTTTGAAAAGAAACTGCATTTTTTTTGGTATAAAACGTCTAATAAATAAGGTCAAAACTGTGGGTTGACGCTTACAAAGGTATTGGATATCCCCGTTAGGGTAAGATATTTTTGGAGTAATCAATCCCACATCTTGATGCTTATCGAGGTAGTGAATAAGTTCGGTGATCACATTATTATCAAAATAAACATCTGGATTGATAACTAAATGATAATCATAATTCTTAGACCTAGCAATAGCTAGGTTATGTCCTTGACCAAAACCAACGTTATTACCATTATTGAAGTAGTAATCTATATCGTATTCCTGAAAATTATCAAAGATTTTTTTGAGTTCATCAGTGGGAGAGTTATCTACTACTGATAAATTAATTTCCATGGGTGTGCTAAACAGAGACTTAATTGCTTGAGTAACTATCTCTGGGTCATTTTTGTAAAGGACAAGGGAGGCGCTAAGTTGCATAAGTATCTAAAGCTATTTTTTACTAAAAAGAGTATCCAAACAATTCTATATCTTCCTTGAGATGTTCACTAATAATTTTTTTAGTTTCTTCGTTATAATAACTCCTATAGTCTCGCTGACGTTGATGATTTTGATTGACGCTTGCTAGTTTTACTTCTGGTAACTTAAGCAATTCTAGTATTCTCTCATAGTCTTTTTGTCAAGTTTCAAATATAGTTAAAATATTCCCAGTCATTTAAGATAATTTTTCTCAGAGATTTCTCCAAAGACGACAACGCTACTTTGGGATTACGGATAAAAAGAGAGTTGTATTTGCAGGAAATTAACATTTTATTCTCATCTCCAGTTGATTTTTTAGTGACAGTCATAGAACTACATTTTTTTTGCTATGATAACCTTCTGATCTTCAATTACATTGCGCGTCGAGTTTACTAGACGTATTTCAGCGTGAAAACCACAACTTTCTAACCGTTTAGTTATATCCAATCCGTAATTTCTGAAGGCAAGAACTCTTCCCTGTCCACGAATTTGATCGCCATGATACTCAGGTTCAAGCTGATGTATGATAGTCCCATCAGGCTGCAAGAAACATCTTTCAACTGTTTTCGGGTTATCTGATAAAGGCACGGTAAAAATAAAATATCCATCTTTTTTTAAGACTCTGTAAATTTCAGAAAAACCCTTGCTGTCATCAGGAACATGCTCAAAAACTTCGGTAGAAGTCACTAAATTAAAAGATTCGTCGTTGAGAAGAAGATTTTGAACGTCTTGACAGACAACAGAGTTCTTCATCAATCCTAGAGGTACATCATCAAAGTATTCAGAAAAGTATAAATTTTTAAATTTACCCTTTAAGAATTTATACAAAGCTCCGCGAGAAGACAACTCGTAAACATAGGTACTGGTTGAAAAATTTAGAGATTCAATTGTCAAACCAACTGCTCTATGAATTTTAGTAGATCTACAGTTTAAACAACGAGTACCAAAATATCCTGGATGTATCTGAACCACCACAGAACCGCATAAATTACAAATCCCAATCATCTCAATAGAGCCTCCTTTTATTCTTGTATATGGTTATAGTTCATAATTTTTAATTAGCATCAATTAATTTTTTGTACTCCTGATAGTAATTGTCACACATACTTTCCAAAGAAAAAAGTTTTTCGGCTTTTAACTTAGCCAGAGAAACTTTGTCTTTAATTTCATCTAGCATAAGTATTTTGTTGTTCAAGTCGTCTATATCATCAAGCTGAAAAAAAGTTACTTCGTTTTCTCGAAATATTTCCCTAAATGTCGGAATATCAGAACAGATAATCGGAATTTCTAAATTAGCTGCTTCCACTAGAGCTAAACCAAATCCTTCCGAGCGAGATGGAAAAACAAAAACGTCAATATTAATCGCGGTTTCCCAGGGATTTTCTCGATAGCCTGT
Source organism: Microcystis sp. M144S2 (assembly GCF_020246065.1). Taxonomy (NCBI): domain Bacteria; kingdom Bacillati; phylum Cyanobacteriota; class Cyanophyceae; order Chroococcales; family Microcystaceae; genus Microcystis; species Microcystis sp. M144S2. Next base: position 3,610 of record NZ_JADBTR010000095.1, on the reverse strand, counting down.
AAAAACACATCTTTGGGCAACTCCTAGTTTTTCTGCCAAGACTTGCAATCGATTAATGTCTTGAGATGTTCCCCCTATTGCTATCAGATCGTACTGGGTATTTTTCTGTAATACTTGGATAATTTGCTCCACTCCTTTTCTTTTATTTAGGATAGAAACTGTACCTATTACAATTTTATCTCCAGTTTTTATATTACTCCCTTTGATTGTCTTTACACTGTCATCCATTTTTTTTATTCCATTGTAAATTACAGTGGTATTTTTATAGCCAATTCCTTGATAGTATCTTTCCATCGTCTGACTTATGCAAACTGCCAAATCTAATTTTCGGCAGGCTAGGTTCCATAAATTTCCCCATATATAACCTAGTAGAGAGCCTTTGTCGTATCTGAGTTCATCGACGTGATAGCCATGAATGGTTGTAATCTTTATGCCCTTAATCTTATGGTAATTAATGGCAAGGTACAAATCGGGTTTTAATCCATGGGAGTGGACTATATCGTAATCTTTTAATTCTCGACAAAAACTGGTGAAACTTATTCTTTGAACAGGAGCATTAAAGCTGAGGCATTTTTCTTGAGCATTAGTTTCACTAAAGTAGAATACCTTCACCTCATGCTCAGGATAAATACTATTAGACAGCCACAGAGGTATTCTCGTTAAGCCACTATCTTTGAGACGAGGAATAATATAAGCGATTTTCATATATCGTATTTGCTCTCAACTTTTATTATCTATCTTCACTGCCATTATGCTGGACTATTTTTGACAAATGTAGTGATTCGCAGTTGTCGCTTAATATATCGCATTATTACTACTGCCAAAGAGAGCAATAATTCTAGTTTTGACTGCCTTAAAACTTCCTTTCTAGCTCTAAATTCTTCCCGCAATGCTAATTTTATATCTGAGGAGCGACCACCCAGTAAAAATTCAGCAGTGGCATAATCAAATTGTTTGGGTTTTGATAATTGAGTGAACCTGAGCCAAAGATGGTAATCCATAGCACATTTATAATTATTGTCAAACCCATTTACTTCTTCTATCAAAGCTCGTTCAGAAAAAACAGTCGAATGGGGAATCGTATTTACTATGTGAAGTAGTTTTTGACTAAATTTAGGAGGACAGAAGCAACCCACTATAGTATCGTCTGTATGACTTCTCAATAGTTGATTACCGAAACACCATCGCCAGCCTTCTGAATTATAAGATGAAACCACTGACGACAGGGTTGTGTCAGCAGCAAATTTATCCCCTGCGTGTAAGTGATTAATTAGAATTCCTGTTGCTAAACTTATCCCTTTATTCATAGCGTCAGAAATTCCTGCATCTGGTTCGCTTACCCAATAATCAATTACTTCCTCATACTTGCGTATAATATCAACTGTACCGTCCGTGGAACCTCCGTCTATGATGATATATTCCACGTTATCATAAGTCTGGCTAATGATACTCTGAATTGTCTGCTCTAAGTGCTTTTCTCCATTAAAAACTACCGTTATAATAGTAACCAAAGGAACTGTAAATTTTTCCGATAACTCACTTGTCTCCCCGTAGGAGTGCTTGAAATATCCCTTTGTTCTCAATCCTCCTTCTCCCTTACGTTCTGGATTTGCTGGAGATAATATGAGATATTGTAGGGGATCAGAAGTGAGCTTGCGAGTCGTGGAAAAGTTATGATTAAGATTAATTATTTTCATGATTGTTTGGAAGCGCGTAATTTTTAAGCAATCATCCAGAAAGAACCGGGTAATCGCTCTTCATTATAAGCATTGATATTATCAAGAAACACAGAATTCTTATAAGAAGATACCATAGATAAGGATGCCAAAATTTCAAACTTTTTGTTAAATTGTAGAAAGGTCTCTAAAAAGTATTGCTCGTTCCAGTATCGTGATTCTTTGAGATTCCATTCGATGGGATAATCATAGGGAAAAAATATATCGTGAATATGAACTAAGACTCCTGTTTTTAAACGGGGATAAACTTGAAGAAATTCAAACTCCACATCACTACCAGACTTAAACACATGACTAGAATCCACAAACAGAATATCATTGGTTTGCAGGGATTCAAAAACAGACAAATCTACGGCTTCTACTTTCTGGGTAAGCAAACTAAATTCTAGAAAATCTTTACTAATATTAGCAAAGTCTTTTAAAAAATCTTGAGGATAAGGCTCGATCGAGATCAGTTGTGATTTTTGGGAATTTTCTATAAAATTCATTTTTAAAGCTGCGGCGATAATTTTAGTGCTACCACCTGAGCCAATTTCAATTATCCGAGACGGCTTTTTTTCTCTGACCATAGCATAGAGGACTTCTGCATCGCCACTAATGAGAGCAGAAGTATCTTCGGAATAACCAAATGCTGAAAAAATTTCTTTATTGTTAAATTCTAAAGCATATTTTTCTAGTAAATATTTAACCAGTTCAGTTTGCTTGTCTAGATGCCATTCAATTGAGCTAAGAGGCCTTTCTTTGCCCGCGTATGTCATAATTTCCTGACGGTTGGGTATGGGCTGATAAAAATGGTCAGTAATTAGGGTGTAGCCAATATTTCTTAAGAGGGGATTGAAGATTTTTCTGGCTAGGGCAAATTTAATATTTCTTCTACCCTGCTCGGTTTGCATACGGTTAAGTAATTTTTTTCAACATTGTCAACCTTTACACTACTAATATTTACTGTCATGTTTTGTCGTCAAAGCCAACTGGGAACTGGCCTCCTTGATCAAACTATTACTAGCTGGTTGTTGCCTATTAAATCTTGACAAAATACTGATGCGGCAGCCTGTCACCCATAATGGGCAATTTAATTAACCGACCAGTTCAAGACCAGATTCAATGGGCATATTGGGTACATCCTACCCGATGATCAACTTCTTGTAAAGGTAATTAGTCAGTGCAATAATAACCGTTAATTGAGAATGGACAAAAACCTGACAGGGACTCTATTATAGAGTCCGCCACAGTAAGCCAGTCGCGGAGGAGAGCCGGAGCTGCGGAGCCGGGGGAAACAATCCATAACTGGGTTTTTAAAGTTGGATTGAGAGTTAATCATACTATCAAAAACGGATTTGGTATGAATTTATCATAAAAACACTATCAACCATGGATTTGGCATTAAGTAGCTAGACACAATTAACTACAGATATCTAACCACTTCTTGCATGAGTGCCTTTTGCCTTTTGCCTATCTTAACCAAGAAGTTAATTTTGTCCTATTGCTTATTGTCCCTATCTGAGCTTATCACTAATTTTCTGGCTGAATGGTTCGAGCTAATCCTTGCTCTAAAGTAAAGGGAGGTTGCCAATCCAGGGTTTTTTGAATATGGCTAGAGTCAACGGTAAGAGAACCAAGCAAGCGATCGATACTATAGGTGTTAAAAGGGAGGTTTTTCCCTGTTATGGATTCTATGCTATCACCCAGATAACCTAAGAATCTAAGTAGGGTAGTGGGGACGGGCAGCAATTGACAGGGTTGTTGAATTTGTTGAGCAATGAGTCGAATTAATTGGGGAGTAGAAACAGCTTGGTTATCGCTAATTAAAAAAATTTGATTAGCGGCATTAGGATGATCTAAACAGGTAATAATGGCAGCAACTAAGTTACCCA
>NZ_JADBTR010000094.1:0-27188 GCF_020246065.1 Microcystis sp. M144S2 | reverse complement strand
AGACCTCTTGCATAAATCCGAAAACAAACGATAGAAACAATAATGGGAGGGACTTTCAGTTAATTATTTATTAGTAGTTGATAATCTTCAAAAATGTTGCTGTACAAGGATCGACTTAAGACTTTTGCAAGAGGTCTAGTGGCTTAGATGTGTAATTAATTTTGCTTAGGTACTTATACGAGTATATTTGCTTGGAAAATATAGAAACAGCGTAAGGATTCAGGTGTCTCAAATGCAGTCACAGAGCGGCTTCTAAAATCTCAGAACTCGCTAAACTAACAGTTTCATTCTCAATAAGCATTCTCATTAAGGCTTTCAGCGTTTCTTAATGAGAATGAGGATTTGTCCATAATTCGCCTAAATGCTTACACAGCATGGGTTTGAATGCTTTTTGTATGACCTGAATCCTTACGAAACAGCTTTCTAGATAAACATATCAATCAGTTTAACATTGGTTGACTAACGCTCTTTTGACAGATTCAGCTTACCACAAAAAAGCAAGATAGCTCTATTTAAAGTTTTTGCTCTACCCGTACTACCAAAACATCTATTTTCCAGATAATAAACAAATAATATTCCAGAAAAATAAAAGATCATTAAAGAGGTAAATTGTGTGATCAATGTAGCTTTGATTGAATTGGTTACAAGGTGAATAAAAGTAGCTACAATCATTAAAATAATAGATGATATTAAGGGTTGGATTGTCCATTTGCTGAAAGTCAACCACTTCATATTATTATGAGCATGGCGCAACAAGTAAATGACTCCTAAAATCATCATCAATTGTCCGATAACTGCATATTTAAAACCAAAATTTAGTGACAAAAAAACGAAAAAGGGAAAATAGCCTAGATCAGTAATCATAACATAAACCCAGTTTTGTTTTGCATTTCCTTTACTTAAATTAAAAAAGAATGTAACTATAGCTTGTGCATGAATATAGCCTACCCAGCAAAAAATAAACAACTGAAAACTAGCTTTGCTAGAAAATCCAGCATTGACCATGATAGTCAATAAAGCTGGACCGGCAATAATCAGTCCTGAATAGACAAAACCTGCAATTAACCCAATAAACCAGCGCAAGCGGTCTTCTATTTGTTCTGCTACTACTTCTAATTTATCTCCTTGAGCCGAGAGCATGGGAAATAGATAAGAAGACTGTCCAACTAACATTTGGTGAACTGTTATATAAATTCTTTGAGCAAAGGTGTAAAAAGGTAAAGAAGAACTGCCAAATACAGAAGTTAAAAATATTTTATCAACACCATCAAAAAATATAACTTTTATCTGAGTCATGTAAACCCATTTCCCAAAAGACCAAAGCTCGATAAACATCGCTTGATCCCAGGAAGGAAGTGTCAAAAATCCCAGGATTTTAGTGACTATAAACCCCGTACATAAACAATTTAGTAAAGATAGAGTTAAACTAATTATTCCCAAGGTTAAAATATTGGGAAAGGCTTTCAAAAAAGTGATTCCCAAAATACCATTGGCTAACATAAAAGTAGTGTTGAGCTTTGTTTGCCAGTCAAATCTTTGAAGAGAAGCGAGAAATATCTTAAAATAACCAGTGATTTGTTGTAACAAAAATGCTAATCCTAATAATATACAGTACCAACGTCCTATATCAGCATTTCCTTGATATTTACTCCACTGAACAATCCAAGCAGAACCGAAAGCAAAAATACAAAACCCAAACAATCCAAAAGCCAGAGAAGTTGTAAAACAAACTCCTGCTATTTTCTGAATTTCTCCCAAATTATTTTCTTCATAAGCCCGACTAATCAACCGGGTTGCAGCCGCACCCAGTCCCAAACCACTAAAGGTGTTGTTAATGCCAACAATAGTAGCAATGGTAATGGCAAATCCAGCTTCCGCTTCTCCCAACCAGCGAATCGTTAACCCGGCAAAAAGGAATCCGAGGATAGCTGTCATGAGAGAACCAATGGCAGTCCACTTAGAATTATTAACAGCTTTGGCAAGTAGATCGCTCAACTTAAGTAAACTCCTTTTTGATACCGCTCTAATTACATAACATCAGTGTTCTTAAATATAGCATCCATTTGCAGTATTTCTGAAGGATTTTCATGGTATCGCCATTCAAATCCCTTGCCAACCATAATATATTTATTCTCTTCTAGTAGTTTGATGATTTCCCATAAATAGGGTTGCTCTCGATAAAACTGACGAAATGATAATTCAATCACTAAGTATTTGGATTTTTTTAGTAAATTCATACTGCCCTTTAAAACCTCAAGCTCAAAACCTTGAACATCTAGTTTAATTACATCAGGGATTGGTAGATTATCATTGGCATATATTGCATCTAAAGTTCTAATTTCTACCTCCTCCATATCCTGCTGGTTTTGCGAAATACTATTGGGAAAATATTTATTTTGTTCTTCAGAATCAAGAAAAGATGCTGAAGAAGTTCCTCCTTTAATTAATAACTTATCTTCCCTTTCACCTAATCCACAATGGTAAATAACTTTGCTAACTCCGGGTAAAGATAAAGATTGCAATTTTTCTTGATACTGAGATTGGGGTTCAAAAAAAACCACGTGTTCCAAAGTGGGACTCATTTGACTCAAAACATAAGTCCAGTTACCAGCATTTGCCCCTATATCACAGAGACACTTTGGTTGAATGAATTTCAGCAATACATCTATGGTCTCAAAACAATCTATATATCTGAATATACTTGATTCACATCCAAAATATTCTATTCTCTTCGATAGCCGAAACATCCTACTCGAGAGACCTTTTAAAAATTTAGCCAACAATAATTTTTGTTCCATGATAGTCAATTAATTATTTTGTCAATTAGTTCCACAAAAGGTTAGGTTAAATTGTCGAGACGCGACCGCCACCAGTTTCCTCAAGCTTATGATTGATTTTCTGGTTTAATTTGCCGAATCAAATAGCGAACTTCTGACAGCAAAACCTCAAAACGCTTGTCTGACTCTTCCTGTCTTTGCCTGATTTCGGCAATTTCTGCTTGCCGAGCTTCATTTTCTCGCTGTTGTTGAGCAGCTATTTGTAACAGTGCTTGTGCTGTCAACTGTAACCCTTCTACTGAATCTTTAACTTCCGAAACTGATTCTCGCAATTCCGAAACTGAGTCTTTGACTCCCGAAACTGAGTCTGCCAATTCATCTAGCATCTCATCTGTCCATCTGGAGTGTCCGGCCGAGCTTCTGGTCATGGCTGGCTTTTCTCCTTTTTTAATAACTGCTTACAATTCATTTATTATCAACGCAATCGCCAGCAATTTCCCAACATATTTCCTCTCTAAGCATAACAGTTGCCACCATAGCACACAATCAGCTAAATTGTAAAGCTGTATAGATTCTTCATTCAGCCTCCAGGTCAATTCCCATTGCCTTAAGTTGCGCCGCCAATCTGTCTGCCCTAGCTTTTTCTCCCTCAGCCCGCCGTTCAGCTTGTTCGGCTCGTTGTTCGGTTTGTTCAATCCGTTCACTACCCCACAATAGTAAATTACCTGATTGATCCCACCAGCGCAACCAATGAGCCATTACTGCTGCTTTTTTACCCTGCCATACTCCTAGAAATAAACCGATTTCTGCCAGCCAGTAACGATGATTCTCATCCGCTTTCTGTAACTCATACTTCCCTGCTACTAAGCGATAAACTTCTAATTCTCCGGTTTGTGGTTGAAAAATAATATAGAGAGGTACTTGTAAGATTCGCTCGTAGAAATACCACTTGCCATAGGGATAGTGGGGATTGATAGAATACTCCCCTCCCTCCGTTTCTGAGATGAATTCCATGACAATTGCTGGTACTTCCCCTTCTGCATGAGGCGTGTAGCTGCGGCGAATTTCTCCTTCTCGGATAGGTGCTACTGCGGGTACATAAACCCAATCGGGAGCTTTTACTACTGTCTTACCGCTAACGGTGGCGCAAATGCCAAAATTAGAAGCAATAAGACTCGCTTCCACAATTAAACTGGCTAATTCTAAAGATTCTCGCAAAGCCGCCGCGAGCAGGGGTTGTAGGGTGCTTTCCACTGGTTCATCAGGGAGGACAAAATCCGCTGGCAATTTCTCCCAGGTAATGGGGGGTAAAGTATCAGAGATGCGAGGTGCTAATGGGATTGTCATTTAGGCTCTCGTGTGATGGTGGTTATGGCGGTTTAGCTTGTGGCAGGATAGCACACAATTTGTAACCGTTCAGGGGGGGTATGTCAAGCCGCCAGTGGCATTGACTAGGTTAAACCCACCTTATTTGGTAATTACTGGAAAAACTAGGGTTATCATTGTAGCACGGTGTTATGATTGAGCGGTGACTAATCGAGCCAGATTGCTACCGGAAAATCTTTTAATACAGTTATCCCTTGACTATTTGATTAATGATGAACAACCAACAAAATGGGGCTTTAAAAACCCAAAGTCAAGCAAATCTGCCAGTTTTTGCCCAACCGGCTTTTATCCCCTCCCCGACGCAAGAAGAAGAGGAACTCAACCTGCGTCAATTCTTTTCTGTCATCAAGCATCGCTGGTGGTTAATCGTTGGCATCACCCTAGGGGTGACGGGTGCGATCGCTGCTTATACTTTCTTAAAAACCCCTATCTATCAGGGTAAATTCCTGCTGCTCATAGGTCAACCCATCGAGGAAAATAAAAGTTCTTCCAGACTGGCAGCCCAAGACATCCTACCTCAGTTAGGTGGAGAGAACATCGATTATGATACCCAAATCGCTGTTTTAACCAGTCCTCAACTCCTTAACCCCATCCTTAGTAAAATAACTCCTAAGTATCCCGATTTTACCTACAGTGATTTAATTAGTAAAACTGGCAAATCTAATCTCGAAATTAGTCAGTTAAAAGAGACGAAAGTTTTAGCAATTTCCTATCAAAATGAGGAACCGGAAAAAATTAAGTTGGTTTTAGACAATTTAGCCCGTCATTACCTCAACTATAGTTCTCAGGAACGAAAGACCGAAATTAATCAAGGCTTAGATTTTGTTAACGCTCAATTGCCCGTGCTGCAGGAACGAGTTAATTCTCTACAAAAACAAATGCAGCAATTTCGGCAGCAATACAATTTCCTCGATCCCGATAAAGAGGCGACTCGTTTATCACAACAGTTAACCAATACTGAACAAGATTATCGGGCAGCCCAAGTTGCCCTTAACGAAATTAACTCTCGCTATCAGGCTTTACAGCAACAGGTGGGATTGGCCCCCGATCAAGCAATTATCGCTACTTATCTCAGTGAATCTCCTGGTTATCAAGATTTGCTCAAGCAGCTGCAGGAAGTAGAAGTGGAATTGGCCAAACAATCGGCAGTTTTTGCCAAAGATAGCCCGATAATCGCCACCCTAGAGGAAAAACGCGCTAATTTACTGCCCCTACTGCAAAACGAGGCACAGAGAACCCTAGGGGAAAAACTGCCCCAGACAGTGGGTAATTCCCCGGCTTTGGTATCACGGAGTGCTCTGCGGGTAGAATTAACCCAGCAATTGGTGGAAGCCGCTAACAGTCGCCAAACCCTAGAAATTAAGGTAGAATCCCTTGCCCGGGCCCTCGAACAACAGAAAGCCTCGGTCAAAAATCTGGCGGTTTTAGCCCGTCGCTATACGGATTTGCAACGAGAATTGGAAATCGCCACCACCAGCCTTAACCGTTTTCTGGAGGAACAGCAAAAATTACAGCTACAGGTGGCACAACAGGTGGTGCCTTGGCAAATAATTTCCCCTCCAGAAGTAGGGGAAAACTCCGTTTCCCCTAAACCCGTGCGAAATCTGGCTTTAGGGCTTATCGGTGGCCTGTTATTAGGACTGGGGGCAGCCTTTTTAGCTGAAAGATTAGACCCCGTTCATCATAGTGCAGATGAACTAAAAGAAGATAGCAAACTGCCCCTTTTGGGCGCAATTCCCTGGCAAAAAGACCTCGGTACGGTCGAAAAAGTGATCACCGCCGCCCTACCCCAGTTAACAGTCGGCGATCGCAAAATTACTATCCCTAATACTACTGGGAAATCGGCCGACGAAAACCCCTCCTACTATAATTTCTCCCCCTTCTCGGAAGCTTTCCGCACTCTCAACACCAATATTCGCCTCCTCGGTTCCGATTCCCTCCGCAAGTCCCTCGTAATTAGTTCTGTTTCACCGGGAGATGGTAAAACCACCATATCAATAAATATCGCTAAGGCTGCCGCTCGTATGGGAAAAAGAGTCTTACTGGTGGATGCTGACCTGCGACGACCCCAGGTTCACCTGCGACTTAAGCTCGATAACGACCACGGCCTTAGTAATGTCATCGCCGAGAATCTCGATTGGAACGAAGCGATTCAACCTCTACCCGGCTACGAGAATTTATCGATTCTTACCGCCGGTTCAATTCCCCCAGATCCAACCCGCTTGCTTTCTTCCCAGAGAATGCAGGAGATGATCTCGCAATTACAGCAAGACGACGTTTTCGATCTAATTATCTACGATCTACCACCGATCGCCGCTTTTGCCGATGGGAAAATTCTCGCCGCCATGGCCACTGGCCTAATTCTCGTCACCAAACTGGGCAAAACTGATCGCTTTGCGCTTAAAAATCTGCTCGAAGATCTGAGATTATCCCACATTTCCGTGTTAGGTTTAGTGGCTAATAATGTTAGTCGGAAAGACCATAATTATCGTTACTATGGCCATTACTACGGCAAAAGATAATGTAATTAGTCACCGCAATAAGGACAGCCTTATTGAGAATGACCAAACATAGAAGTATTACCAGATAAGGGTTTCTCAATCAACAGAGGAAATACTTGTATATCCTTAAAATCTTCCTCAACCCTGAAACCCTTATTATTTGGTCGTTAGCCAGAAAAATTACAAGGGCAATAAATCTCCGAAACCATTGATAAGCAACGGTTGTGGGCTTTCAAAAGTCAGTTACTAATTACGCTTCACCTTGACAAGAGGTGGTAGAACAGATTAAATAAAGCATTGATAGTTGTGGAAACATAGATAAAAACTTAGATGGACTGAGCTAAAAGTTTTTATATTAACTTTTTGAGCCTTAACTATTGACAAAAATCCAGATTAAGCCATTAAGGTAAAGTTTATAACATGGGAGGTAGTCTCGGTGCAAAAGATAGCAGTTTATCAGCCAAAAGTATCTAGAAAAGCTTATGGTTTCAAGATTATTTCTACCATTATTTTCTATATCAGTCTTTTGTTGCTAACTTTTTCTGATTTTTTAAATGCCCAATTTGAGCTAGAAAAACGTACTGTGGTCAGGCTAGGTGAAACATCAGGTATGACTGTGAGTTTTGTTATTCTTGTGACTTCTGCACTGCTTATCGACCGGGATTTCCGTCGTCTACTTCTAGGCAAAACTGGAATTTTCTATGTAGCTGTCGTTATTTTTTATACCTTGATGGGCTGGCGAATTTTTGGTAATGATATTCCTTGGATCAGAATGGATTTATTGACTTTTTTGTGGCCGATAGGAGGTTTAGCCCTGTTTCGCATTATTGTCCAGTCCTACCGCCCCAAGGTACAATTGATGGCATTGATTGCCGTTCCTACTCTCTATATTTACTATGCTATTTCACTACAAGCTGAAAGAATGAATGTCCTGTCCACAGCAGGTTTGACAGCTAGAATTATAGATAATTCGGCCTATCACTATTCTGCCTTACTTCTGCCTCTAACTGGCATTGCTCTTGGGGTATTGTGTAGACAGGGATGGCTTTTGAGAATATTGATCTTGGGATTGGTGGCAATTCACCTTTATTCTTTAGGGTTTATCGGAGCAACTAGATCCATTGTCCTATGTATTTTAACTGTCCTAGTCTTTTCTAGTTTCGGCTTATCTTACACTATATCTGAGGGCGTACTAACATCTAAATCGTCTCTCAGAAAACCTAAACAATTTACCTATCTGTTATTGATTGTGAGTATTTTTATATTAAGCATCACGGTTTTTGTTGAATTTCAGCAAATGTTCATAAGCTTTTTCCAAAATTCTTTAATCTTCGACAGATTTTTTGATAGCCAAAATTATAATAGTCAACGAAATTCTGAATTGCGAATCGAGGAAGCAATCGATGGAATTAAATATTTTCAAGATATACTGGAAATTGTTTTTGGTAAAGGTTTAGGCTCTACGTTTCCATCAATTTTAGGTTATGAAATTAATGCTTTTCACATCGGAGTTTTAACCTTTTTACTCAAGGGAGGCATAATCATGTTTTCCTGTGTAGTCTTCACTCTATACATCAAACTTCCCCTATTATTTATAAAATCCGTTGTGAAACCGCACCGATTAGATTATCTCAAACGAACTGCTTTGCTCACCGTCCTACCTGGAGTGTTTGGGTGGGCTGTATTGCTGTTGCTTTCGGGTGGTTACAGTCCTTTTAACTTTTTAGGAGTTGGTTTTGCTTTCGGTACTTACTCGCATATTAGAAAGCATGGTCTGGGCATTTTCTTTGAGTAATTAATAAATCGACACAAAGCAATCTTTAGGGAGCATCTCACTTGTGCAATGAGTATTAATGCTTATGGCTGTCAAAAACTAGAAAATCTTGAAATTGATCACAAAGAGAAATGAGATTATAGCGGTTCTCACACCTGTGTGGCACAGTTTAACCTTTGCTAATGAAGCTTTTCACCATCGATAATGTATCTCTTGCGAACAGGAAACGCTATAACTTGCGAGAAATAGAGGAGAAGGTCAGAGATTTAATGATTCAGTATGTTAACCCAGAAATCGGTATTTTTTTATCAAAATAAGTACAGAAGAAACCGCCGGTCGAACGAGAAAAGTGAAAAGTATTTTAGGTGAATTACCAATTACAGAAAAACAAGCAAAGAAGTTAGAAGTAAAGCCGAGAACTCGGATGATTCCAATGTTAGAGAAGAACTGTTTGCTATTAAGTGGCGATGAAGATCTGAGAAATCGGAGCAGAAAATCAAATCATTGACAGGAATTGCTGTTTCTCACAGTACCCAACAACGCCTCTTACATCGCTAGGATTTTGAAGAATTACCCTCTAACCTAGAAGTCGAAGTTGAAGAAATGAGCATAGATGCCGGTAAGGTACGACTAAGAGCCACCAAGGGAGTTGCCCAAGAATCTCGGCACTTTTAGGGCGGAGATTGTCAATTGTTAAGTGGTTAGCTGAGTTTGTTTACCTACAAGAGGCGGCCTATCTAATACCATTTCCCTAAATTAAAACTACACATCGAATTTAAGTCACCCTTTTTAAGGGGGATTTAGGGGGATTAAACTTCTGTAGTCAGACTTTGGAGAATTGGTATAAGTAGCTGGTTATAATTAAATTAAAAATGGATTTTGCCTTGAATCCCCCCTTGATCCCCCCTTGATAAGGGGGGTGCCGATAGGCGGGGGGATCCCCCCTGCCCCCCTTGATAAGGGGGGTGTCTGACAACTTTTAACGCCTACCTACTTAACAGTGTTCGCAGTAGGGGGAAGATTGTTATTAAAAGCTTGTCAACCAACCTATTTACCGCCAGAGTGGATGGTATTGATGATGGTGGCGATCCTCGTTAAGTTGGGGCTTTTCTAAGGGTGTTGTGGTGGAATAGGTCTAGCGGCAAGGGATTTTCTCAATTTTTTAGGAGCGTGTCAACCGTTATACTCCGGGAGGATGGGCGACTGTGACATAATTGGTGACTAGGTACGGTAAGAGTCGCTAGTGAACCCCGTTAGCCTTGGAGACTTCCTTGCTAGACACCATTTCCACCCTATCCCCAAAACTAACAGCGATCGAATCCACGGGAAATCCTCTCCCGAAAGTTGCTACTTGTTCCTCTACCTGTCGTTACTGTCGGTTTTATAAGTTTCAGGGGAGAGGAAATGGCTATTGTCAACGCTTGGGAGTCCCTGTTCACAGTCATTGGCGCGCCTGTCCTTTAATTTGTCCACCTTTTGCCCCTTCTTGGGAAAGGTCGGAAAATGGGTAATTCTAAATAGTTATCTGGATTTTACAGCCTGTATCGAGCAATTTTTCCCCATCCCGCTCCCTGCGAGGATGGGGTTTTAATCGAAACCGATGCTTTCCACTCCACCGCTATCGGGACTGGTGGCGACAAAATAGAGAATTCCCGACCCGAGACAAGCGATCGCTATACTAAAGCAAATAATCCAGACTTGAGCGGGTTCGTAGCTATTACTATCGATCGCCCGCCGGATGAGAAAATATCGGCGCGTGGCGATGACAACGGTTAATAATCCCACCATAGCGAAGACAAAACCCAACAACCAACCTAGTCCTAGAGATGACAAAGATGCTGTCCGTAAACGCAAAATGACTAGACCAAAACCCATCAAAGCGATGGAAGCACGCATCCAAGACAGATAGGTACGTTCGTTGGCCGAATGATCTCGCCAGTAATCAGGGTTAAATTTCTGCTTTGTCTTTCGGGATTTAAACAGCATAGAGGAGTTCCTCGCAGTGAAGTTCAATAAAATTAAGTATTCTTTCTTCTGGTTTTAATAAATTGTTTTTATCATCTGGTCATTAAGGATTCTTAAGTCTTCTTCAAGCCACTTTTTCGCTTATCTTTAACCAATTCAAGGGACTTGAGCAGATTATCATCCATAAATAGGGGGAGTTTACCGTCCCATCTTTCGATCGCTTTGTTCTGTAAAACTTCCGGACTTAAGGAATCTTGGAGAATGCGATGAGCTGCCGCCTCTCCCTTGGCCAGATTGATTTTTACTTCCGATTCTTTCAAGGCTTTCAACACCATAAAACCGGCTTTTTTAGCTTCCTGTTCGGCAATTTGTTTGGCTTCCACCGCATCGGTAAAGCGATCGGAAAAATTGACATGAACCAAAGAAATATCATCGACACCGATATGATAATTTTTCAGTCTTTCGCTCAAACGAATATCTACTTCTCCTTTCACCTCCTCCCGTTTAGTAATTAATTCTTCGGCGGTATATTTAGCCATAACTGCCTTAAGAATTTCCTCCACTGCTGGATCGATCACTCGTTCGATGACAGCCGCTTCATCGCCAATTTGTTGAAAAATAGTATTAACTTCTGATGCTAAAATATGCCAATTCAGGGCCACATCTGTGAATACTTCCTGTAAGTCTTTGGAGGAAGCTTCGGCCGCTATCTGTTGTTTTTGGATTCTCACACTTAGTTTTTTCACCGTGTTAACAACCGGAATAATCCCGTGAATGCCCTCATTAAGTATCTGATCTTGCACCTGTCCAAAAACCATTAAAACCCCTCTTTCTCCCGCATTGACAATCACGAAGGGATTAAAAATAATCGCCAAGATTAATAACAAAAAAAAGATATTACTGGGTCTAGATAAAAGACGAATTTTGAGCATTTTAATTGAGAATAGAGATGGTTGACAGTATAAGTTTACATATAAATAAAAGGGCTGATTTTATCTATTTTAAGAATTTTAGCAACTAGAAAATAAAGGTAAACTTGTCCTATATTATTTAGATGAAGTCAGATTTATTCTCGTCCATTCTCTCCCTTCTGGCTGGCAAAATATCGAGAAATACTTGTCTATTTGTAGTTACCATAGTCGCCGATTAAATGTTTTATTAATCATGAATTAAAACGATCATCTCATTAGTTTTAATCAGAAAGTTGACTAAAAAAGCATTTATCTATCCAAGAAAGCGTCCGAGATTATCCAGAAGCAATTATAACAAAATTTCCTTTGTCTTAAATGGTACATTCTCATTACCCCAGTCTAGCTGTTTTCCTTTGTAGCAATTACCTTAACACAATCTAATTTCGGCATAGAAGATATTTTGTATACAGGATATCTCGATAAATTGACTCCCAGAAGATGGCGATGATAGAAAAATACAGTAAGCAGATAAGCCCACTGTACCCATTCCATCCCCTAAGGAGGTCATTTAATCACCCCTTGTCCTTGATCGCACAGATCGAGGAATTTATCCTTTATTTCCCTCCCTGAACGCCCATGTCTGACCGTTACCGTTTCGAGACGCTGCAAGTACACGCCGGCCAGGAACCTGCCCCCGGAACCAACGCCCGCGCCGTTCCCATCTATCAAACCACCTCCTACGTTTTCAACGATGCCGACCACGGGGCGCGACTGTTTGCCCTAGAAGAGTTCGGTAACATCTACACCAGGATCATGAACCCGACCACCGATGTCTTCGAGAAGCGGATCGCCGCTTTAGAAGGGGGTGCGGCGGCCCTGGCCACCTCTAGCGGTCAGGCGGCGCAATTTCTAGCGATCGCTAATATTGCCGGTGCGGGGGATAATATCGTTTCCACTAGCTACCTCTACGGCGGAACCTATAATCAGTTCAAAGTCTCCCTACCGCGTTTAGGAATAAATGTCAAGTTCGTCGATGGCGATGAGGCCGAAGCTTTTCGAGCGGCGATCGACGATCGCACTAAAGCTTTATATGTAGAGACGATCGGCAATCCCCGATTTAATATTCCTGATTTTGCCGCCCTGGCCCATATCGCCCACGAGAACGGCATTCCCTTGATCGTCGATAATACCTTCGGCTGCGGCGGCTATCTCTGTCGCCCGATCGAACAGGGGGCCGATATCGTGGTGCAATCGGCCACCAAATGGATCGGCGGTCACGGCACTTCCATCGGCGGAGTAATCGTCGATTCGGGTAAATTCGACTGGGGAAACGGCAAATTTCCCCAGTTTACCGAACCCGCACCGGGTTATCACGGGTTGAATTTCTATGAGGTATTCGGACCGTCCGGCCCTTTGGGCAATATCGCCTTTATTATCCGGGCGCGGGTGGAGGGATTGCGGGACTTCGGACCCGCCTTGAGTCCGTTTAACGCATTTTTACTGCTACAGGGATTGGAAACCCTCTCCCTACGGGTCGATCGTCATGTATCCAATGCGTTGGCCTTGGCGAACTGGCTCAAAGAACAGCCACAGGTGGAATGGGTGGATTATCCCGGATTACCGGAACATCCTTACCACGAACGGGCGAAGAAGTACCTAAAACACGGCTTCGGCGGGGTTTTAGCCTTCGGGATTCGGGGCGGTTTCGAGGCCGGGCGGAATTTTATCAACCGGGTGAAACTAGCTAGTCATCTCGCCAACGTGGGGGACGCAAAAACCCTGGTTATCCATCCCGCCTCGACGACTCACCAGCAGTTAAACGAAGAAGAACAGCGATCGGCGGGAGTAACGCCCGAATTAATCCGCATTTCCGTGGGTTTGGAACATATTGACGATATTATCGAGGATTTCCAGCAAACTTTCCAGAGTTTATAACCCACCACCCCGCCCATGGATCGCCTAGACTTGATCTCCCCGGAAACCCGTTTCTATTCCCCACCGCATCCTTTTGTTCTCGAATCGGGGGCGGTTCTCGAAAGGGTGCGGATCGCCTATCGAACCTGGGGAATTTTGAATAACAAGCGGGATAACGGGGTTATTGTCTGTCATGCCTTCACGGGATGGGCCGACGTGGAAGCTTGGTGGGAACCTTTGTTAGGAACCGGACGCGTTCTCGATCCGACCCGGGATTTTATTGTCTGTAGCAATATTCTCGGCAGTTGCTACGGGACAACCGGCCCCACTTCGATCGATCCCCGTACCGGTAAACCCTACGGTCCGACTTTCCCGGAGATCACCATTCGGGATCTGGTTCACCTACAACGGCTGTTGGTGGACGCATTGGGGATCGAGTCTTTGCGATTGGTGATCGGGGGTTCCTTGGGAGGAATGCAGGTTTTGGAGTGGGCGCTACTGTACCCGGAGAGGACGCGATCGATCGCTGTGATTGCGGCTTCGGGACGACATTCGGCCTGGTGTATCGCACTAGGAGAAGCTCAAAGGGGAGCGATCTATGCCGATCCCCATTGGCAAGGGGGAAATTATGCGCTCGATCGCCCTCCGGCCCGGGGTTTATCGGCAGCCCGGATGATGGCGATGACTACCTACCGATCGCACGCCAGTTTCGAGTCCCGTTTCGGCCGGGAGTACGGGGAGGGGGGAGAGTTCACGATCGCCCGCTATTTAGAATATCAGGGAAAAAAGTTAGTCGAACGTTTTGACGCTAATGCTTATATCACCTTAAGTAGGGCGATGGATCGTCATGATGTCACCCGGACGGGAAAAAGTTACGAATCGGTTTTACAGTCGATTCAACAACCGACGGCGATCGTGGCGATCGATTCGGATCTTCTTTATCCTCCCGTAGAACAAGAGGAATTGGCGAAATATATCCCCAATTCTGAATTATTCTGGCTGCGATCGCCGCACGGTCACGATGCGTTTTTAATGGATGGTGATATGGATGCGTTGAATGATCTTCTCGTGACTTTCGGGAATGGATGAGCAACGGGAAATAGTCGCGGGTTGGGGATGGTCGGGGTAGAGAGCGATCGGCATTGCTGCGCTGGAGGCGATCGGGATGTTTGAGAGGAAATCTTGTTAAAATTAGAGAAAGGAAGTTTGCTTTAATCGTTCGTATTAACTCCCCGAACTCGTTCAATGGAATTTAAAAGTATCAAAGAGTTTCGTGAATATCTCCGTCGTTATAACTCTAACTCGTTTGTAGAAGTTGGTACAAGTGTATGTTGGCAAGAATGGCAAAATGGGGGACCTCGAATATCGCGTCTAGGACGGGTAAAAAAAAATTCCAGACGAAATTATGCTTTACGCTTGATCTTGCTTGCGAGTGCAGGAAATCCTTACGGTAATCAAGCGATTACTTTTCAAGAATTTGAAAGTCTCATTGATGTCTTGTTCAATTTTGCTAATCATACCATTTCAGATAAAACCCTCCTAGATACGGAAGCAGAATATATCTTTAATGATTTACATACTTGGGAGCGAGAGAATTACAA
This sequence comes from Microcystis sp. M144S2, assembly GCF_020246065.1. Lineage (NCBI taxonomy): Bacteria > Bacillati > Cyanobacteriota > Cyanophyceae > Chroococcales > Microcystaceae > Microcystis > Microcystis sp. M144S2. The sequence continues at coordinate 12,359 of NZ_JADBTR010000094.1, read as the reverse complement.
AACTGTTCGTAACTGGAAATTGCTTCTAAGTGATATTTTCACCAAAGAACTAATACGCAAAAATGGAGGCCATCTTTTCTTACAGCGTCAGGCACTTTTTCAAAATTCTGGATTTTGGACCCCCCTTGCTCCTGTACAACTTGCTCGTGTACAACGAACTATGAAGGTTTTTGAAATTCTAAATTCTATAGACTTAAATACTATAAATTTTTTTGAATCCTCCACTAAATTCAATCATGAATTTTATTTTGTTCAGTTTATGTCTAGCATCGGATGTTTTTTGAAAACGAGATTTCGAGGTGTACTAGATTTTAAAAAAAGTATACATTTTGATGACGAACTGAAATCTAAAGGTTATACCGAAGAAAATCTAAGGATTTTTGTTCGTTTAAATAGTCGAGTTTTTAGTTCGAGTGATCGTGACTCATTCTGTAATATAGTTACAGAAAGGTTAAATAATACAAGTGAAGTCTATCATCCTTTCTTTTATAATTCTTTTCTCGATTATCCTTTTATTGATCTGGGTCAAGATAAATATTGTTTGCCAGACGCGTGTTCATTAATGGAATCTTCTTGGAATATAACATGTAAGCATCTTCCATCTAATAAGATTTTGGATCAAGCTTTTGAACAATATCTCGCTAACGTTTTATTACCTATAATCGCACCTAACTGTTTTGAAAAGATTAGAGAGGTTGAAAATCCACAAAGCTCTCACGACAAAAGGGCTGATTTTCTAATTACTCTACCTAATGTTTATATTATTATTGAATGCAAAAATTCTTTAATGTCTTCCGATACAAGCGTATGTTTTAATCCCAAAGGATTGGCGAGTTTGTGGGGAAGAATTCATGGTGCTACAGAACAAATATCATCAACTATTGAAGCTCTTAAACTAAAAGATAAACCTGTGATCCCACTAATTCTTACATTTTATGATGCACTACTAGCATCTAATGTCTTTGAATCGATAGTTAAATCTACAGATTATTGCGATCATTTGAATCTTTCTATGCCTCCTATTGTTCGATCTTTACATGAGTTCGAGGATCGGATATATGATAGAAGCCTAGAAAATTGGGCGGAATCAATGTTACCTAAACAAAGTAATTCTTCAATTAAGCCTGATAATCAAGGACATAATTATAGACATTTAAAGGACATAATTATAGACATTTAAAGGACTTTTATTAATAGGCTTTTATGCTTTGAATTTATATTTTCTGTTGTTTATTGCGACGATTTTTGGTCACGAGATCGGGAAAATGACTTAAATCCTCGATCGAATGCGGTGCGGGATAAATTTCTCCCGGTTCGGCCGTCACCCGATCGAGATAAATTTGAAAGGCCCTCTCGTCCTCTCTATGTTCGAGAATATAACTCCGTAGTTCCTCGCGACTCATCGATTCAAACTCGCGTTTTATCATACATACCTCCAATCGCCATTTTTAAAAATAATAATTTCTTGCTCTTCCCCAGCGAGAAAAAAGATATTTCCCGTTCTTTCGTCAATCGGAACAATATTAACGGGCAAATACATCTTCGTTGCCCAATAACTTAAAATAAAACAGGTTAGCTGTTGCGCGGCAGTAGGAATGGGCTTGTACTCCTCTGGTCTTCCGTTATCCAGTGTAGCGCAAGACCGACGGGGCGATCGATCGCTTGCCGGGTTAAATCTGATAATCCATCACGAAAACCACCTTACCACCCCGTGCGTTGGCACTTAAGGCCGCGGTCATCTTCTTCGGGTAGGGTAGATTGAGATTATTCATTAACTGAATAAAATCCTCGCGATTGCGGCCGGCGAAACGGGGATTCCAGCGCTTTTCCTCACCGATCGAGGAGACCGTTCTTCCCAGATAATCGTGACAGGGATAAACAAGCGTATCATCGGGGAGGGTGAATAACTTCTCCGTTACCGTCTTGTAGAGGACTTCCGGCGAACCGTTCTGAAAATCGGTACGACCGCAACCGCGAATTAAGAGTGCATCCCCCGTTAATAGGCGTTTTTCATCGATGAGATAGGCTATATGACTATCGGTGTGGCCCGGAGTAGCGATCGCTTTTAGCTGCTGACCTGCCACGATCCAGATGTCGCCATCGCGCACATAACCATCGATATCGCTCACTTCGGCGTTTTCGGGAACGAGGATAGAACAGTTGGTTAACTCCCGTAATCGGTGCGCTCCGGTGATATGGTCGGCGTGGACATGGGTTTCCATCGTGTAGCCTAGAGTTAACCCCAACTGCCAAAGAATCTGCCGATCGCGATCAACCTGTTCGAGAACCGGATCGATTAAAATTGCCTCCCCCGTACCCAAATCAGCGATCAGATAGGTGTAGGTACTCGATTCCCTATCAAAAAGCTGACGGAAAATCGGCGCTGCCGGCCGGAATGGGATCGAGTAGGCCGTGGGGAGAGAAATTCTCTCTTTCAGCGATCGCAACAAATCCCGGGCCAGTTCGGCCGCCTGTAAACGCAGTTCGGGAATGGCGGTGGTTTCCCAGAGATCGCCTTTGCGGGGATTTCCCAAAGTGTAGAGGGTTGGCGATGCCGTACCATCCGGCCCGAGAATCGCCCCGTTGTCGGCGGTTTCGATGCCACAATTCAAAGGATGGGGACGGATTAACCCCCGTTGGCGAAGATGAACGACGAGGGGATCGGTTATGGTCGCGTAATCGTTACTCGCGCCGGTACAGTTAATAATTCGATCGATCGTTAGGTTTAACAGGTTTCCCGTCCCCCGTTGACGGATAGTAACCTCTACACAGCCGTTTTTAACCTCAGCAGTTTCAATTCTTCCCCCATGATAGGTTAATTGTCCCGATTCTACGGCCTCGTCGAGGATACTGGCGATCTCGTCGGCGAGGCGATGGCGAAGAACCTCCCAATAGGCTTTCAGGTGGCGTAGAAATCTGGCGCGTTCCGCTATCGGCAGAGAATGCCATAGACCTTGAGATATCGGACGTAAGGCGTTTAAAACGGCCCGCCAGTCGTGACCTTGACTCTCGGCGGTTTTTACCTCCGTGCGAATTCGCCCTAGGAGTCCCCGGGTGGTCTGGGGCGCGGTTTCGAGGGTGAGGAACGGGGGATAGGGATCGGTGGGTCGGTGCGATCGAGGGATCAGGCCATGACGGGAAACTGCGTGGATTTTGCCCGTGAATCCCCTTTGTGCCAGGGAAACCACCATATCCACCATCGTTAACCCCGTACCGACGAGCAGAATCGTCCCGTCGGGTTTTAGATCGGCGAGTGTGTCCGTCTCCCAAGCGTCGCGGAGATAGAGGGAATTGAGAGACGCGAGGGGTTGGGGAACCGTTGCGGGAAAATTGCCCAGCGCCAGAACTACTTTAGCGGCGCTGATTTTCTTGCCTCCTTTGAGGGTAATCGTCGCCTTTTCCCCGTCGAGTACCAGATCGATCGCCGCATCGGTAAATGTCTCCAGACGGTGATCGGCAATGGCGTTGTTCCGCGCTTCTTCTAGGATCGATCGGATGTATTTGCCGTACACTAGACGCGGGACGAAACTGGCCGGATCGATCGATCGATAGCCGTTATCCCCTAACCAGTGGAGGAAATGTTCGGGATCGTCCTCGAAGGCGCTCATTTTGCCCGCAGGAATATTGAGCAGGTGGCCGCTGTCTCGCGTTCCGTAGGCGATCCCCGTACCGAGGGGTTTTCGGCGCTCGATCAGGGCGATCGATAATGGAGTCCCTGTGTCGCGTAACAGGTTCGCTGTCACCAGGGAACCACTAAATCCTCCCCCGATAATGGCGATGTCGAAAGTTGCAGAAAATTGATTCCGGTCAATGTAGCTCATAGATAACTATCGGGGAGGGAATTAGGGATATGGTAAGGGTTAAAGAGTTAGTATTACTTGGTCTAAGTAAGTAGTTATAATTAAATTGAAGATAGATTTTGTCTCTGATCCCCCCTGCCCCCCTTGATAAGGGGGGTGCCGATAGGCGGGGGGATCCCCCCTGCCCCCCTTGATAAGGGGGGTGTCTGACAACTTTTAACACCTACCTACTTAGCTGAAAGATAATTTTTAGGCATTCTTGGTTAAGACATTAAAAATAAACGATAGGATTTGCTGTCAATTAAGATATAAATTCCTAGAATAATATAGATAAAAGGACTAATTTTATGTCCGTAGTTTGTAACCACTTTAGCTATCCTGGGATGGGTAATCAAAAAATAGGCTAGGACGCACCAAATCCCCATCATGAGATAAAAAATTATCATGATAATTAAGACGTGCATCGGGGAATTATTGGCAAAAAGAGAGGTATAGATACCAATATTATCACCGCCATTAGCCACGGTCACGGCAGCAACGTAATAGGTTTGGGAGGGAAAACGAGGAAAAAAGGAGCGATTTTTAGAATAATTAACATCTTCTCTTACTTCTTGAATATAATCCTCATTTTCCCTTGACAAAAGTTGTTTAATGCCGATAATTAGAGGGATAAATCCTAATAGACCAATCCATTCTTTAGAAACCAGTAACCCAAATAGTAAACCGAGGGAACTAGCTAGGAGAATCAGGGTAAAACCGAGGTATTGACCAACAATCAGGTGTCGAGGTCGAAAATTAGCATTAAGTCGCGAGAAAAACAACATTAGCACCATCAGATCATCAAGATTTGTGGCTACAAAACTCGTCATGCTAGTAATTAAAAGGGCTACTAACCAATTCATAGATTGAAAAAAGAGATAATCCTTCCCATTCTAAATCTCGTAGTGCCAGATGTCCTCCTCTCGTAAAAGAAGACGATGGACAGGAAGACGTTCCACGGCCCCCTGTTGTTCTAGACTGTTAAGTGCGCGGGTAATTGTGACTCTAGTGGTTCCTAATAAGTCAGCGATATCCTGATGAGTTAGACGCACATCAATTAATTGTCCGGTACCGGTTTGTTTACCAAATTGATTGCCTAACCATGACAGTAATTTCACAACCATAACATCAGTACGTTTGTAGCTACGAATAATACTTAGTTCTTGTGCTTGCTGAAGATGAGACAGCAGAATTTCTGCCATTTGATAACTCTCAAGTGCGGAAAAGGAAACTGCTTGCACAGGAGTGATGCACTCAACTTGATAGGGATTGACTCTCTCTAGGGTTTTGCCAACAAAATTGCCAGGTCCCCACAATCCCAAGACGATTAGGGTTCCATCTTCTAACCAAGTGGAGGTTTTTACGACTCCACTCTCGATTTTCCAGAAATTAGGGTTTCTGAGGGGCAAAATCGCCCGATTATCAAAGTGCCAGCGATGGGGGGTTGGTGGTTGATAGGTAAGCGTCATGATTGGTAATTAATTTTGATTAGGTACTTAGCTAGTCAAAAGCACAAGGTGGTCGATAAAGAAGCTTCTTAGACGATTTAGGGCGTTTTGCGAAGATTTTGGGGTAAAAACGATAATTACCCCAAAAAAGACTGATTTTATGCCCTTGCAAGCCCTATTTATTTCGGGGTGCTAGTTTTTTCCAGTTCCGTGGTGGCCGAGGAGATCAGTTCTTGCCAAGCTCGATCGCTTTCCTGTAGAGTCTGTTTAACCGCGTCGATGGTCTTTTCCACGCGAGTTTTCAGGAAAGGGGAAGCATTATCTTTGAGTCGTTCGGTGTCGTCGGCTAAGATATCGATCGTCTCGGAGGTATTAACGAGGCTATTTTCTAGGGTAATAAGGTTGTTTTGCAGGGTTTCACTGAGTTTAGCCCCGGATTTGGTCAATTTTTTCGTCAATTTACTCACTTTTTCCCCTAGATCGTCAATATTGTCCGCTAAGTCCTCTAGGTTGTCCTGTTGAGCTTCGATAATCTTCTTGTCGAGAGAAGGAGCGGCCAGTTGAGCATTTAGGTCATCGATAGCCGATTTTGCCGCTTGGATGGCTTTTTCATAGGTAATTTGCGCATCTTCCAGAATTTTTGGGCTAGAAACCTCATTTTTTTTCTTGACTGGTTCCACCACAGTGCCACCCGTTGCTGTTGCACGGTCGATGACGGCCAACTGTTCGGGGAGTAGCGGCAAGGCGATCGCATTTCCCCTTCCCCCTAGGAGCAAAGTGACAGTTAAGAGGAAAATCAGCAGCCGGAAAACTTGATTTTTGAGGCTTTGAAAGCTCTTATTTCGGTTGATCATGATTTGATTTTCTCCTGTTTAGAAAAAATAGTTACTCTTTCTAAATGTTATCATATAAAATATTTGTATGTTGTTTATATATAGACAATTTTATAAAAAATTTATTATGTTTTTTAATCAATAAATTGCAGACAAAATATAAGCTTTTTGAGCCAAAAATCATTATATAAAAGCTTTTGCTTTCTTAATAAAAAATTAAATTTTTATAACTTCTTTCATTAATGAGACGCTGAATTATCCGATGAGTCTATTTCTTGATTGATCCGAGATATTTTCTTCCGACCTTTAATATATTTGGCTAAGGGTTGTTTTTTCTTCAGTCGTTTAATGCCACTGAGGGTGGAGAGAGTGAAAAAAGTTCCCACCAGAACCATCTGCCATAAACCGCAACCAGAAGCCGCGCCTAATCCTGCCGCTAACCAGATAGTCGCCGCCGAAGTCAAACCTTTCACTTGTACCTTATTTAGTTCCCGATGGGATTGTTGTAGGATGATTCCCGCCCCTAAAAAACCGACACCAGAAGCGACCCCTTGAATAGTGCGACTGAGGGCATTAGAAGACGCATAACCCACATCTCCTTCCGCTTGTAGGGGAATCATCACGAACATGGCAGCCCCGAGACTAACGATGATAAAAGTTCTCAATCCAGCCGGACGACCGCCTCGCTGTCGGTTATAACCAATCAGACAGCCGACGGCCATAGCCATACTGAGCCGAAAAATAATCGTTTGCCAATCTTCCGAGTCAAAAAACATTGCTTAACCCATCAAATGAGATAAAAACTTCGCCTAACCAATCAAGGCCTTTTCCAGATGCCGCTTTAAATCGTTCCTATTCTCGATCCCGATCGATAATCCTAGTAAAGCTGGTGTTATAGGTGGAAGTGGAATAAATGGGAACCGTTACCGCCCCATGGCTAGAGTCTGGTTCTTGCCCCCCATGAATCGCCCTCGTTGCAAATTCCATCGATTTATTGTCCTATTAGTCGATATCTTCGAGGTCTTTAAACAGGGCCGTGCTGAGGTAACGTTCCCCAAAACTAGGCTGAATCATGACGATTAATTTATCTTCGTTTTCGGGTCTTTTGCCCACTTGAATCGCCGCCCATAAAGCCGCCCCGGCCGAGATGCCCGATAGTAGTCCCTCCTGACGAGCTAACCGTCGCGCGTAGGCGAAAGCGTCCGTATCATCGACGATAATCACCTCATCGATTAATTCCGGTCGGAAAATGGCTGGGATAAAACCGGCCCCGATGCCTTGGATTTTGTGCGGCCCGGGTGGTCCTCCCGATAAGACGGGACTATTAGAGGGTTCAACTGCGATCGCTTGAAATTGGAGACGACGGGGTTTAATGGTTTCGGCAATACCGGTAATGGTTCCCCCAGTTCCCACGCCACCGATAACGATATCTACCAGACCATCGGTATCGGCCCAGATTTCTTCGGCGGTGGTTTCTCGGTGAATTTTCGGGTTAGCCGGGTTGCGGAACTGTTGCAAACTATAGGCGTTGGGGGTATTTTCGACTATTTCCTCAGCCCGGGCGATCGCTCCTTTCATGCCTTGGCTACCCGGGGTTAATTCTAATTGCGCCCCGTAAGCTTTTAACATTGCTCGTCGTTCTAAACTCATGGTTTCGGGCATAGTCAGGACTAGGCGATATCCTTTGGCCGCCGCCACCATGGCCAGGGCGATGCCAGTATTGCCGGAAGTGGGTTCCACCAGAATTGTTTTATCGGGGTGAATTAGTCCGGCAGCTTCCGCGTCCTCCACCATACTGACACCGATGCGATCTTTAACCGAGGCGGCGGGGTTCATACTTTCCAGTTTGACGACGATGCGGGCTTTTACTCCCTCTGCTACTGGGATTCGATTCAGTTGAACTAGGGGGGTTCGTCCTACCAATTGGGTGATGTCTCTTGCGATCGGCATAATCCCACTTGCTTTATACTTGTTGGCTATTTTTGATTATATATGTATTTAAGATGTTTTACAATACTTTTTAAGTCGGAGTACACTGCAAAATGCTGGTGTTGGCACCTCTGATCACAACGTCGGCGGGGATTATCCCTGTCGATTTTTTTGCCTTGCCACTTTTTTTGTATATCGAAGCACAATCGGCAAAGTTGTCTTGGGAAATTTCTCTTAATTTAGTTAATTATTATTAGTATATAAAAGCACATTTGTTTAAACAACTTAAAGGAATTATTAGAGAGATGAAAAAAGCGATACTTTTTCTTAGTATAGGGTTACACATTTAGAAAACTTTTCTGAGATTTATCCTAAAAAATTATTTTTTTGCTGCTTTTTTAGGAAATAATTTTTAATAAATAAAGGTGTAAATATGGTCTATAAAATAATTCATGGCAAAAACGAAGTATGTCTGGAAGTGCCTATCAAGGCTAAATTCAATTTTAAAAAATTGTTCCTCGATATACAAAAAAATCTGGCCAAGGGAGAGTAAAAATTTTTTTAAGGACGATAGTATAGTTCCAAGAAAAAAACTCCTAGATACTTTATCGGAAAAAATAAAGAAAAGCCAGAGAAATCAACCTCGATATTTTGCCAAAACCAATCATCATTATAGGAGATGAAAACTATGGTGTTAGATGCCTTTGCCAAAGTCGTTTCCCAGGCCGATACCCGGGGGGAATACCTGAGCGAGAATCAAGTCAATGCCCTAATTGCCTTCGTCAAAGATGGTAATAAACGCGTGGATGTGGTCAATCGTCTTTCCAGTAATTCTTCTGCGATCGTTACCGATGCGGCGCGTAGTTTGTTTTCAGAACAGCCCGTTTTAGTTGCCCCCGGTGGCAACGCCTATACAAACCGTCGTGCGGCCGCCTGCTTGCGGGATTTGGAAATTATCCTGCGCTACGTTACCTATGCCACCTTCACCGGCGATGCCAGCATCCTCGATGATCGCGCCTTGAACGGTCTCCGGGAAACCTACGTCGCCCTGGGAGTTCCGGGGGCTTCTGTTGCGGCCGGAATTCTCAAGCTCAAAGACGCTTCCCTTGCCCTAGCGGCCGATCCCAACGGGATCACTCGCGGGGATTGCAGTTCTTTACTAGCAGAAGTCGCTTCTTACTTCGATCGAGCGGCGGCGGCAGTTTCCTGATGCTGTGACTTTCTTATCTAAATCCGATTAAACTTTTGTAGGAGCAATTCCATCGATGACCAAGACACCTTTAACCGAAGCGGTGGCTACTGCCGATTCCCAAGGCCGTTTTCTCAGCAGTGCTGAATTACAAGTAGCCTTCGGTCGTTTCCGTCAGGCCGCCATCACCCTAGAAGCGGTAAAAATCCTCGCCCAAAAAGCCCCCAGTTTAGCCCAAGAAGCAGCCAACGCTGTCTATCAAAAATTTCCCTACACCACCCAACTCCAGGGGCCGAACTATGCCTACGATGAGCGGGGGAAATCCAAGTGCGTTCGCGATATCGGCTACTATATCCGAATTATCACCTATGCCCTCGTGGTAGGGGGTACAGGCCCGATCGATGAATATCTAGTCGCCGGTTTGAGTGAAATTAATAGTGCCTTTGAGCTATCTCCTAGTTGGTATATCGAAGCCTTAAAATACATCAAAACCAATCACGGATTAAGTGGGGATGCTGCTGTAGAAGCTAATTCCTACATTGATTATGTGATCAACGCCCTTAGCTAATTCCCGTCAACTTCACGTCAACATAAGCTCAAATCTCCTAAATTCACCTCGGGATGAGCGCCGAGGTTTTTTTGCGTCCGTCTAACTTGGTCGTCCTCGGGAACCTACCCTAACAAAAAAACCATCTTGGGCAAGATGGTTAAACACAACGAGTATAAACCGAGAAACTTGACTTTAGACTGCTTTTTCTGGCCCGGTAGCGACGGGCAGATCTGTGGTACTGTACTCTGTCCAAGAACCCTCATAAATTCGCACCTTGGGATAACCGAGCAGATGTTTGAGGACAACATACTGTAAAGTCGCTTCCCGTCCCGTACTGCAACTGACGATAATATTATCGGAGGGCTTGATGTTGCGTTGGGCAAGAATCTTCCTGATTTCGTCTAAAGATTTCAATTTATGGGGATTTTTCAGGGATTCATCGGGATTATTCGCTTCCGTAAAAGTCGGCCAGGGTATATTTTTCGCCCCCGGAATATGACCATTTCTCAGCCAGATATCCTGTTTCCCCTGAAAAAGTTCTTCCGGTCTAGGATCGATAAAAACCACATCGGGTTTGCCGATCAATTTCTCTACTTCTGCTAAATTTACCCGAATCGAGGGATTATCACGGACAGTAAAGCTCCCGGGTTGATATTTAGGGAATTCTTTAGTTACCTTTTGTTCAGAACCCTTATAACCCTTAAAACCACCATCTAAGACGGCCACATCTCGGAACCCCGATCGCTCTAGTAAATAGGCGACCATGGTTGCCCCCAAGACATCGCGACCATCGGAATATACTACCACTCGATCGCCATTATTGATTCCTGCGGCGGCAAAGAGACTGCCAATTTTATCCTCTTGCCAATATTGAACCGGCAAAAATCCGTTTGGACCACGAAAATTATTGTCGGCTATATTCACCGCTTTTGGTAAATGACCGGTGATATATTCCAAAGGATTAATCCGCACATCGAGAATTTTTAACTTCGGATCGTTGAGATTTTGTGCCACCCACGCCGGCGATACAAAGTCTATCTTAGTCTCAGATTTGGACGTGGCCATCAGGGGCGATGACGGTGCTAAGGTAAAGGTTAAAATGCACAGAAGAACTAAAGTGAGAAAAGCAAGGGGACGGCTTTGAAACCGTCCCAGGGATAGACCCTTCCCTCGTGGCAGTTTTGATTTCATGATTCAGTGTCAGCGACGAATATCAAACGATAATTACTATAGGGCTTTGATTAGCTTTCTCCAAAAATTTAGGTATAACGTGATATTTTTTTTGGGCAGCAAGTCGATCAACTAATTATTAGTTTCCTCTTGGGTATTGATCGCCTTGGGTGTCTCTAATAACTGTTGCCACCAGAGATGAACTAGGAGAGACCAAGCGATCGCTAAAAGCCAAGAGGCAAGGATATCGCTAGGAAAGTGAACGCCTAAATAAAGACGAGTCCAAGCAATAACTAAGAGGAAGGGAATCCCCAGTAAAACTACCCCTAAAAACCACCGCTTTCTCCAAGATAGGATCAGTAAAGAAATGACTAACAGGGAACTAAATAAAGCATGACCGCTAGGGAAGGCAAAATCATCGGGTAAGGGATAAAATAACTGCCAAAATTGCGGGCGGTTTCGATGAAAAAGAATCTTGAGATTATAACTAATTGCCCAACCTCCCGCCATGGTCACAAGGAGATAAGCGAACCCATACCAGTATTTTTTTAGGGCAAAAATCAGCAGTAAAATTGTTAGTATCGGGGCCACTCCCCAATAAGTGCCTAATCCCGTTAGTTTTATGGCCAAAAAGTTTAGGTTTAAATTAGCAGTTTGATGAATAGATAGCAGCAGGGATTTTTCCCAAGCAAATCCTTGGGGATGCTGGTCAATAGCGATCGCTAAATCCGTAAAAGTTAGCGATGTTAACAAGATGGCTAAGAAAAATAAGCTATTGTTTAAGTAGGTTTTGGGAATCACGGGGAAAAAGTGGCGATCGAGGATAACAGGGGCATTTCTAATACCTGAAAATGAATTAAGACCAGAATAACTAATGTATAGGCAGTCGAGGAAAGTAATCCATTTCTTAATTCTTTTGGCCAATTGCGTTCTTCTTTCTCTCCACCGATTAATTCTTTCGTTCCGAACTGCATCAGTAGGATTCCCACAAGATTAGATAACCAATAACCAACCATGGCCGCTGGTAGAAAAAAATCGGCGTGCAAGCAAGCAATTAAACGACCGAAACCGTAGGCGATCGGCAGATTAAAAATTAGATCGTTCCACCAACACAGGGGCGATAATAAGTAACCAATCAATACCAAGCTTCCGTTTTTTATTTTGTCAAGTAGATACATCTTTTTTTTAGTTACTAACTATCAGTTTTGTTTTTTTTGCCATCAGCTATCTAAGTAAGTAGCTGTTGAAAATTGTCAGATACCCCCCTTATTAAGCTGTCCTTTAGTCACATCTTTCTTAACATTTCAAACCTTTGTAGCACAAGGCTTTCAAGACTCGGTTAACAATTTGTAATATTCCTTGTTGACACCCTTACTGACAAAGAAAAAACTGAAATCAAGT
>NZ_JADBTR010000093.1:0-17894 GCF_020246065.1 Microcystis sp. M144S2 | reverse complement strand
TGTTGAGCAATGAGTCGAATTAATTGGGGAGTAGAAACAGCTTGGTTATCGCTAATTAAAAAAATTTGATTAGCGGCATTAGGATGATCTAAACAGGTAATAATGGCAGCAACTAAGTTACCCACAAAGACAAAACTACGACGATTTTTTATTGCACCAAAAGGTAAGGGTAATCCCCGTTTAATTAGTTTCATCAAGCGCTCCATATTACCCGGATTACCAGGACCGTAAACTAGAGTAGGACGAATAATTGTCCAAGTCATGTTACTATCTTTGGCAAGGTTAATTAAAGCTTGTTCTGCTTGCAATTTACTACGACCATAGGGACTATCAGGGTGACAGGGAGAATTTTCTGTGAGTATCCTATCGCTTTGAGTTGTCATCGCACCGATAGAACTGATAAAAATAAAGTGTTTAACTCCTGCTTGAATTGACTGTTGAACCAAGTTAGCTGTACCTTGAGTATTAACCTTAATAAACTCCGCTTCTGGATTGGGAATAGTTTCGTTGATAATATGAGCGCGAGCCGCTAGATGGATGACTATATCAATTCCCTCAAGAGCCTCTTGCCAATTAGTTTTTTCATCGATATGGCCAACTTTGATAGTTTTAATTGGGATAGATAAGGACTGAGACAAATTCTTTCGTACTGCTGCAGTAATCTGGAATTTCTGCTGAGACAAAATTGGCAGAAGATAGCTACCGATAAAACCTGTTGCACCCGTAATTAATACTTTATTCTCAATCATCATGTTTTGTGTTTTCTGCTAAAACTTGTTCATAAACCTGAAAGGTTTTTTCAAACATCTTCTCAAAAGTATATTCTGTTTCGTAGCGTTTGCGTCCTGCCGCTCCCATTTTAGCTCTGAATTGTTGATCAAGAACTAATTGTAATAGTCTCTGGTGTAACGTGTTAACATCTCCCCTCGCTACGGTGTATCCGGTTATTCCTTCCACAATGGCTTCCGATGCTCCACCCACATCTGATACAATTACTGGTAATCCCGCTCTCATGGCTTCGATTGTAGTGCGAGGAAACCCTTCCCAATTAGATATTAAAGTAAATACTTGGGCTTGAGCTAAGACTTCAGCTACATTATTGCGAAAACCTAAAAAGTTAACTCTGTCGATAATTTTTAGCTCCTTGGCTAAGGTTTTAATTTTTTCTAAATCCAGACCGTCTCCGACTAAATCTAAATGGGCTTCGGGAACATTTTGAAAGGCTTTCAGTAAGGTTACATGGTCTTTTTGCTGATCAAATCTTGCCACCATGACAACACGAACAGGGTTAGCATTACTAGGATTAGCTCTCAATTCTGCTGGTAGATCTGGCATCCCATTATGAATGGTCAATAATCGCTGCGGTTGCATACCAGTTTTTATTCCAATTAATCGATCTTGTTCCGAAACACAGATAATTTTATTAGCTAAAGGTTCTGTGATTTTTTCTGACCACTGATAGATAGTTCGACTCGGCTCTGGTACACCTCCTGTAAAAGCCCAACCATGGACGGTAAAAATGCAAGGAGTCTTGCTTTTTCTGGCCGCTAATCGTCCTAAAATTCCCGCTTTACTAGAGTGAGTGCTGATAATATCTGGTTGGAATTCTGCAATAATTTGTTTGATAAAATTCAAGGTTTGCCAGTCTTTAATTAAGTTAATTTTTTTGCCAAAGTGTTGACAAGATACATTGGTTATGCGATGACTGATCAGATCGTCATTATAAATGCCTTTTATTCCAGTAACAACTAAGACTTGATGGTGAGAATCTTGCAAAAATCTCGCTAAATCCCGTACATGAACCTGTGCGCCTGCAACGGTATCTGCTCTAGTAATAACAAAAAGTATTTTCATTTCATGTATGGTTTCGATTCTTGATTTATGGATAATTTTAGAAAAACAGTTTTAGGTTTTTAAAACTTGATTAGCTTTTTGCAATAGCTGCAACATTTTAGGGGCGGTTATTTGAATATTATACTTATCTTCGACAATTTTTCTGCCAGTCCATCCCATGGTTTCTCTTAAATCTCGATCATTTTTCAGCTTTTGAAAAGCTTGCAGCCATTCAGCTTGACTACTAGCTTGAAAGCCGTTGATACCCTCCTTAATAATCTCTGCGTTAACCCCCACTGGTGAACCAATAACTGGGCGAGTAGATGCCATATATTGGATTAGTTTAAATCCGCATTTTCCTCGCTCAAATGGCGTATCGGTAAGGGGCATAATCCCCACATCAAATTGTTGCATCTCTTTCACCTCGGTTGCCTCAGACCAAGGCTTAATTTCTAAAGGTATATCCTCTAGATTTATCTCTTTGGCACCGATAGCAACGACTTTGGCAGCACCATCTCGACAAATCTCTTTTAAAACAGGATAAAGTTCTTGTATATAATCGACAAACTTCAATGGACTTCCTATCCAGCCGATGGTAAAGACTTCATTTTGAGGAGCTTTTGATAAGGGATAGCGATCAAGATCGACGACGGTGGGTAATATTTCTACCCATTTAGCTCCTGCTTGTGTTGCTCTGTTAGCTAAGTAATCATTTCCCGCAATCACTAACCGAGCATTCTGCATTACTCGATCGATTTTCTGTGCCAATAGCCATCTAACTATAGGAGCAGAATGTTGATCGTAACGGTGGAATACTGCGTCATCATAATCAACTAAATAAGGTGTTCTTCCTCTGAGCAACAGTAATTCTAGCCAAGCTGGTAGCCAAGGTAATGCTTCCTTTTCCAACCAGATTAAATCGTATTTTTGAGATTTCAACAGCAGCGAAATTCTCTGTTGATAAGCAGATAATAATCTCGATAAAGGGTATTTTTTCCCTAAGTAGCGAGTTCTAAGATAATCATTATCTAATAAAGGAGCGGTCTCAACCGCTATTCCCTCTTTTTTCAAATAAGGCAAATATTGGTAGGTACGATAGCGGCTACTAGCACCTAAAGTATCATAGCGACTGAATAACAAAATTTTCATTATCATTGGGAATTAGGGTGATGGACTTTACCATGTATGTCCCTAGACAATTGAACGCCTGATTAGACTAGCTGCTGCCTAGTACATTCATTGTTGACACTACATTATCAATTTATTTACTTGCTCACAAGTATCATTTCATACATTTATCTGTCTTTGATTTTTCAATAATTATTTATTGGCGACTATACCAGTATAAAAAAAGCAAATATTCTTTAATCATTTGTAAAATAAAATTAGGAGCCTTGCTCTTATTACTTCTTTTTAAAGCAATTGAAGCACAATGTAAATAGACCATAGACAAAGCCCTATGCTTGAGTTTTTTCGTCTCTATATTGTTGTCATAATTATTTTCAAAAAAATCATTGTACATTATTGGAAGTTCTTGTATCCAGTGCTTTGCCTGCGCCCTTGATACGGATTTAGAATCCAGATGATGCCGAAAAAAGGCAATAACACCGGTTATATATTTTAAATTATATTTGGTGGCAACACGGAGAAAAAATTCTCGATCAAGAACAAAGTTCCATCTGGGATTGAGACCTCCTATGTCACTGATAACAGTACGTCTCCACATACTGCCCTGTTGAGGAATTGGTACTGTGTAGTTTTTGAGCATTTCATCTATAGTAGAATTTTTCCCATAAAGTCTAGATTTATTATTTTCTGAACCTTGGTCTATATCTCCATAAACAAAACTGACATCGGGATGATTTTCTAATTCTTTGGCCATTTTAGCTATAGCTCCTGGATACAAATAATCATCCGAGTTTAGCCAGCCGAGAAATTCTCCAGTGGCCTTCTTAAAACCTTTGTTAATGGCATCTGCCTGTCCCTTATCCACTTCACTAACCCAATAGGCAATCCATGGCCCATATTTGCGAATGATATCTACACTGCCATCCTTGCTGCCGCCATCAATAACGATATATTCCAAATTAGGATAGTCCTGCAATAAAACAGAACGTATTGTTTCCTCCAAAAACTGTGCCTGATTGTAGGAAGGAGTAACTATTGTCACCTTGGGATAGGCAGAACTATCAATGCTATTTGATGGTATATCTTCTGTTGTCCAAGGCCAACCAGTTTTGTTAGGTGGCGGTGGTGGCAGTTCAATTAACCTAGAACAATTGGTCATTCTCGTAACTATCTTAAGGTTTATGAGGCTTTATTATAACAAACTTTGTCAATAAAAGAGTGATTTCCTCTCAAGAAATTACCAGAGGATCAATTATCTGCTGTCAGAGCTTGGCATTGTTAAACTCTGCCGAAGGTAAATTTGTTCTCGGAAATCACCTAATAATTATATGCTTACCCTGCTGGCGGCGGACTTACCGGCTCCTACTCAAGAGCTACAATCTAGCTGTCAATAGCCTTTGAGATGCGCTTACCCTGTGTTGTCTTGGCATCTTGTCTGTTAATTTAGCATAAAGAGTAACGAAGAGCCCTTTTTTCAGTACCCAAGCAAAATTAATTACACACCTTGCTAATCCTTTTGCCGCTCTCAACCCTAGATAAGTAATTATGCCAGTTAAGAAAGCGGCACGCTTAACCTTTCCCTAACCCATAAATTGCTATACATTTTAATTGTGTGAGGAGTGAGAAGAAAGCAAAGTCCTTGGGGTCGAAACACGGCAAGACTCCCAAGGGCTTTTCCATGTCTAGGGAAAAATTGTCAGTCATGAACCAGCCTCAAGAGCGAGAACCTTTTGCCAGTTTAGTTTTATATCATCTCTTTAAATGGTCGTTCGTTAGCCCAACCCTACACGGCTATTTTCGCGGTCGCGTTTACGGAGTGGAAAATGTCCCCCGTCGTCATCCTCTGATTATCGTCTCCAATCACGCCAGTTACTTCGATCCACCCCTATTATCCTGTGCCGTGCGTCGTCCCGTAGCTTATATGGCTAAAGAGGAATTATTTACCATCCCGATTTTAAAACAGGCGATCGCTCTTTACGGGGCCTATCCCGTCAAACGCAGCAGTGGTGATCGCGGGGCAATTCGGGCGGCGATGGCAGCCTTAGCAGCGGGCTGGGCAGTGGGAGTGTTTCTGGAGGGAACCCGCACCGAGGACGGATTAATCCATCAACCAAAACTAGGCGCGGCGATGATTGCCGCTAAAGCGGGCGTTCCCCTGTTACCCGTCAGTTTGTGGGGGACAGAAAAGATTTTTCAAAAAGGGTCTTCTTTTCCCCATAGTATCCCCTTAACCATTCGCATCGGGGAAGTGCTGCCGCCACCGATTTCTAGCAAAAGAGAGGCTTTACAGGCAGTTACCGAGCGCTGTGCCGAAATTATTAACGGATTACACGCTCTCGGACGCTAAATCTTTGCCTTTTGCATGAGTAGAAAACGGGTTTCTCGGAGAAACCCGTTTTCTGTGCGTTACTCAACGGATTTAGTCTTAGATTTCTTTCTCCTACACTTTCAAGTCGGGAATCTAGGCTAAAATTGGCATAACTCGACCATCGCCTCGACCATGTTCTTTTTTGTCCTCGGCTTCAATCTAGGCTTAACTTTATTTAATTGCTTTCTAGTCTGGAAATTGTGGCAATTGCGGCGGATTTTAGGGCGAGTGACCAAAATTTTAAACCGGGTGGAACGACGTTTACACCACATTTTTTACCCCGCCCCCGAATATATTCTCATCGCCGGGGCGAAAACCTATTATCTCCGACAAAACTATCAACGCCTCTGCGGACAGATACAGATACTGCAATCCCTATTCTTGACCTTCTCCCTGATTATCCGTTACTGGCAGCGTCAATCCCGTCAACGCCGTCGCCTGTGGTCGCTAAAATTGAGCAAAATCTCTAGCAACTAAGCAGCTAACAGCGATCGCCAACCAAAGTAATACACAAGTACGAGTTAAATGCAAAGCCTGTTCGACGGTTTTAACGGTAATCGGGTTGAGGTCATCGCCCAATAAAGGTTTTTCCACAATCTGGCCCCGATATTGATTTTTACCCCCCAATTGCACCCCCAAAATCGCCCCATAGACGCATTCACTCCAACCGGAATTAGGACTAGGATCCCGACGGGCATCGCGCCAACAAATGCTTAAAACCCGCCCCGGCTGGCCCGAAATTAGGGCGAGAGTTAATACCGTCAAACGACAGGGTAGCCATGTCAAAACATCCTCGCTTTTGGCACTAAACCAACCCATATGGGTGTAGGGTGGCCGACGATAGCCAATCATCGAATCGAGGGTACTAGCGGCTTTATAAGCGCAAGCGAGGGGCACTGGTCCCACCCCCAGAAAAGCACCGAGAAGGGCATAAAAAAGCGGCGCGGTAACTCCATCCACACCATTTTCACTGACAGTTTCTAATAGGGCGCGGAGGATTTCTTCCTGGCTGAGATTATCTGTGTCGCGACCAACGTATAAACTTAGTTGGCAACGAGCTAGGGTGATATTTTCAGCTTGTAAAGGTGCGATGACGGTTTCGGCAGCCCTGCGTAAACTTCTACCGGCTAAACAACTAGCCAAGAGAATCATTTGTACTAGGCAACTCAGCAGCAAATTGACCTGACCTAACCATTGGATTCCTAGCCAAGTTAAGACCCCAGCCAAGATAATTAAACTCAGTCCCAGAATTATGCCCGCTAAACGTTGGCAAATTTTTTCCCGCGTCCAATTAAGGATAACTTTTGTGGCAACGGCAATAATCGCCCCCATCACCTGCACTGGATGAATCCATCCCCAGGGATCGCCGATCAGATAATCTAAAACTGCCCCTAATACTAAAATGATCGCCGTTGCCGTTTCCTTCACAATTACTCCCTTTTGCCATCGATATCCCGAATTTTCTCAATATTGTCTTCCCAGTTAGCCCCATCAAAGAACTGGATCTGAAAATCGCCTAAGACATTGCCATCCAAACAGCGCAGGTTTATATCTATAGCGTCAGGATGGGAGCGGGGACGATAGAAAGGATGAATACCACAAACACGACAAAAATAATGTTGGGCTGTGTGGGTATTAAATGTATAGGTACTTAAGAAATCTTCACCGCTTAGGAGGGTAAATTGTGCTGAAGGAACAATCAGATGCAGAAAGCCTTTTTTCTGACAAATCGAACAATTACAGTCTAGAGCTTGATCATGCTCGATCGCCACTTGAAAACGGATCGCTCCACAGTGACAACCCCCCCCATAAATCTTTCCTTGAGTTGTTGCTGTCATAACTTCTAAACTACTAAACAATAAAGCTGGTTTCCTCTCCCCTAGCGGCGATCCAGCTACGCGCATCGTAGTATAAATCGGCTAAGGTAATCTTCCCCAGGGCCTCTTTTAATTTCTCGTGGAGGTGTTTCCAGATAGTAAATGTCACCCAATCTTCTGCCTGTTCGTCCCTGGGATGATAACCTGATAATGGCTCGATCGTCTCTCCCACCGCCTCCAAAATTTGCCCCAACGAGATACGATTTGCCGGCCTGGCTAACTGATAACCTCCTTGCGCCCCCCTAAAGGAGCGAACTAACCCCGCTCGTCGCATTTCTATCAGCAATTTCTCTAGATAGGCAGCCGGTATATCTTGACGCAGAGCGATCGATTTTACCGATACGGGAGTTCCCCTCGGTTGTAAACTAAGATCCAGCAAGGCTTTAACACTATAGTGACCCCTAGTTGTTAGCTTCATTATCCCTCATTTTTACCTCTTTATCTCTATCCTACCCCCTGCCCTCCTTGATGACAGAAAGGCTAACCTCTCTTACCCCGGCATCTCGATCAACATTGGTAAATTCTGTTAAGATTTTGATCGAGAGATAGAGTGTAATCAATTACAATCAATTTCCTCAAGCAAGTGATAATTTTTAGTTTATACCGTGTAAGATAAGTGTAGAGATCAATCGTAACCCGATTGTTTCTGGTCAGGGGAAGCAATTCTCCTCGACTAGCCTTGATGACCCTAACCTTTACTTATCTACTGCAAACTTAAATGAACAAAACTACTAATCCAGAACCCCTGACCGGCCTCGAACTAATTGAGAAAGTTAAACAGCTAGGCAACCTCAGCAAAGAAGAAAAAGCCCGGGAATGCGGCTACTATACCATGACAAAAAATGGTATTGAACGCGTTAATATGATGAAATTTCTCAATGCTTTAATCGATGCTGAGGGAATTGACTTAGATAGCAGTGCCAATGGTCACGGACGAGGTGGGCGCTCGGCCAGCTACCGGATCAGTGTCCAATCTAATAATAATCTCCTGATCGGTTCGGCCTACACCAAAAAAATGGGACTCAAACCGGGAGATGAATTTGAAATTACTTTGGGGAGAAAACATATTCATCTCAAGCAAGTTGGCGCCAGCGACGACGACGAATAGCAATAATTAAGGAGAGAGCCGTTTCACTCTCTCCTTGCTATCAGATAGGGTCGGCTGAAAAAGTCGATCGAGGAATCATGCTATTAAGTAGTCATGCAAAATAAATTTCCTCTTGCATGAGTGCCTCTCCTCATCTTCTCTTAGCTTGTCCGGATTTTCTGGGAGCATCTCAGTTTCGCCAAAATACCGACAATCAGCAATGATCAGTCATCCTTAAGGTAGTACAAATGTATAAACAACCGCGTGTAAGCATCCCACTCCAAAGGCTAATCCGCGGGGCGATTGAGGGAAAAAATCGCCAATAACCGCCAATTTTAGAAGATAGTTTCCCTTGAAAAATCCCCACTGAGTAGATTGACAAAAATTAGATGCAGCCGTGGGTAAAGACTGTAATTCAGTCAATCCCGAAAGTTATCGAAACCACAGCGGTAATATCTTTGTCGATCGAGGAAGTGTCGTAAATTCCCGAATCGCTCACGTCAGTGGAATTGCGCGAGGTGATCTGAAAAACTCCCGTTTTCGCATCGCGCACCCTTCCCACCCGACTGCCGGTACTACTGGCGATCGCCTCAGCCCTCGCTCTTGCATCCTTGGTCGCTGCAGCCACCATTTCCACCCGCAGCTTATCCAGTTGGGTGTAAAGATATTGGGGAGGTTCAGAGACGAGGCTAATTCCCTCCTCGATCAATTCCGTTACCTGCCTAGAAAGTTCCGTGTAACGGGCCACATCGCTCGCTCGGATCTCGAAGCGTTGGGTGAGACGATAGGCAAGAATTTGCCCAGTTTCCTGGCCGTTAGCTGTTACTTCGGGAATCGCCATCGTCTCGATCGCGTTAGTGGTGATTGCGTCCTCGGGAACTTGTTTTTCTTTGAGATAAGCTCGTATCCGCTCGGTTTGCCGGATCAGATCGCGGTAGGCATCTTGGGCGGTAGGTTGTTGACTGGAAACCGATAAACGCCAGAGAAGATAATCGGATGTAATCGCCCTTTTGGCCGAACCAGTGACGACAAAAACATCGCTCGCCCGTTTCACCGCCAAGAACGAGCGTGCCGCTATCCACGAACTCAAGACGAGAGCGATCGATAGCACTGATAAACCCGCGAACACCTGTGGGAAACGTCGAAATATAGAACTGTCTTTCATCATCCCCATCCTAGAAATCTGACGTTTCCATCCTATGCTAGTAGCGAGTGCCTTGAAATTATTATTTACAAAAATCAATGGAGGTCGCAATCTGACGGGATGCTTTCCCTTCCCCAAAAACTCCCTAGCGCTGACGGCGACAACGCCCGATAAGTTCAGCTTGACCATGGAATGGGCTTTATCCCCCTCTGTTTAACCCGAACTGTGGTTAAATAAATACTTCGCCGAAAAAGGTTTCAGCGAAGTACCACAATAGTCAGTGACCAGTTATCAGTTATCAGTACTTTTAGTATAACACCTTTGATCCAAAAATCATAACTTTGTGCAAAAAAAAGGCCACAAATAAATACTTCGCCGAAAAAGGTTTCAGCGAAGTACCACAATAGTCAGTGACCAGTTATCAGTTATCAGTACCCTTAGTATAACACCCTTTTTCGATCACTGCAAGACTTTTTGCAAATTTTAGGCCAAGAATTTTGGACCTAAACCGACTTTCGGCGCGTACACCGCCCGATCGCCCAATTCTTCTTCGATGCGTAATAAGCGATTATACTTAGCCACCCGTTCACTGCGACTGAGAGAACCGGTTTTAATCTGTCCGGCATTAGTGGCCACCGCTAGATCTGCGATCGTGGTGTCTTCCGTTTCTCCAGAGCGATGACTGATAACAGAACGATAACCGTGACGGGTGGCCAGGGCGATCGTTTGTAGGGTTTCCGTCAAAGAACCGATCTGATTGAGTTTAATCAGGATCGAGTTAGCAATACCCAGATCGATCGCTTTTTGCAGACGGATGGGATTAGTCACCATCAAATCATCGCCCACCAACTGAATCCGCGACCCCAGTTTATCGGTCAATAATTTCCAGTTATCCCAATCCTCCTCGTGTAAACCGTCTTCAATAGAAATAATCGGATAGCGATCGACTAAACTGGCCAAAAAATCCACCATTTCGGCCGGAGAATGGGCCGAACCATCGTAGATGTATTGACCATCCTTATAGAATTCACTGGCGGCCACATCCATAGCTAAAGCCACCTCCGACCCCGGTTTATAACCAGCACGTTCGATCGATTCAATCAAAATATCCAAAGCTTCCTGATTTGAAGCCAAATTAGGAGCATAACCGCCCTCATCGCCCACACCAGTCAGTAATTTGCGTTCGTGCAAGGCCTTACCCAAAGCGGCGAATACTTCCGCTCCCCAACGCAAACCCTCCTTAAAAGAATCGGCCCCGATGGGGAAGATCATAAACTCCTGAAAATCGACGTTATTATCAGCGTGAGAACCACCATTGATCACGTTCATCATCGGGACGGGTAGCACATTGGCCATCGGACCACCGAGATAACGATAGAGAGGCAATCCCAGATCCGCCGCCGCTGCTTTGGCCGTAGCCAGAGAGACGGCTAGGATAGCATTAGCCCCTAATTCTCGTTTATTGGCCGTGCCATCGCGATGGATCATAGCTAAATCGATACTAGCTTGGTCGAAAGCATTCATCCCCTCCAAAACCGGGACAATTTTTTCGTGGACATTGCGAACCGCTTTCAGGACACCCTTACCACCGTAACGCTGGGGATCATCATCGCGTAATTCGTGGGCCTCAAAACTACCCGTAGAAGCGCCACTGGGAACCTGGGCCAAACCGAGCGCCCCCGATTCTAACAGCACTTCCGCTTCGATCGTGGGACGGCCGCGGGAATCTAGAATCTCCCTAGCTGCGATCGCTTCGATGGGAACTTCGATTTTATCTAACATAACTTATCGTCTCCAACTCAATTTACGGGGTAATTTCGGCTGATTACTAATTGCCTAAAGGGAAATCCACGTTGACAATCTGCTTTTGATCATCAAAAACGAGGATTAAAGTATCCGTCAGTTTTTCAAATTGAATCGTCACCAACACCAAATCCACGCCGTCCGTATCCGAACCTTTTCTGACCTGAGTTCCCACAACCCGACGCACAGGGCCGGTACGCTTAAGTAAATTTTCCCAAGCGCCTTGCACTCTGGTGGGGAAAACCTCAGCTTTGAGAAAAGGGTGTAGATAGCCTCTGGCCAGGCCGTAGTCTTTATTGACCAAAGCCTTGACAAAAGCATCGCCAATCTCAGAAATACTACGAAATTCGGGAAAATCGGCGGCAATTACCTGACCAGCTCGGTTAAAGGTAACTATCACATCGTCGGTAACTTTCTCAAATTCAACGGTGACAATCACCAGATTGGCATTGATAGCATCGAGTAGCCTGCTTTTGACAATGCGCTTAAACGGTCCAGTATGGTCAGTGACTTGGCTTTCCCAGACCTTTTGCAGTTTTTCGGCAGTCCAGAGGGGTTTTAGTTGGGGTGACAAAGCTGCGATCACCTTGTCGTATTGTTTAGTTCCCAACCATTCCACTATCTGCCGAGCTTGCTTTTCTTCCCGAACGGGATCACCAAGAGTGATCGCAGTCGGTTCTAGGTTCGCCTGTACTGGTGAAACGCTGAACGGAGTCCAAGGCAGGGAAAAACCAATTAAACACAAAGAGAGAATCGATACCCGTTTCGCTAATGAAAGCCGCATCATTTCAGCTATTGCTCCGCAAATAAATAACGTTTTTCCACTTGACGATTGAATTGATGCCATTGTTCATTAGTTAAAGCATTCAACATCGGTCGATCGAGCAATATCTCTCCTCTTGTTATACTGATTTAACGATTAAAACTACCGCCGAACGCGCTTGCACCCGATAATTTTCCGATTCAATAGCGGCGGCGGCATCTAAATCACAGGCTGCCTCGGACAATTGCCCAGCAGTATCGATGACGCAATGCCATTTTTCCCCTTGTCCCAAGGGTGGTAACTGGAAGTTGAGAGATTCCCAGTAAGCGTTGAGCATAATGTGTAAATACTCGTTTGCCTTAGGATGACGCAGGGAAAAAGCTAAACTGCGGGAATCTTCCGACCAATCGGGTTTACTCAACTGTACACCATGCCAACTGAGATGGGGTTCAAGACTGGTATAGGTGACTTCTAGCAATTTTTCTTGACGGAAAAGAGCTAATTTTTTATTAAAATCGATCAGTCTCCTTACGAAACACCAAAGATCGAACTCTTGCTCTACCGCACTCCAATCGAACCAACTTAACTGGTTATCCTGACAATAGGCGTTATTGTTGCCCTTTTGGGTGCGTCGCACTTCGTCCCCCATCAACAGCATAGGTGTTCCTTGGGAAATGAACAGGATCGTTAAGAGATTTTTTATTTGTTGCAGTCGCAGGGTTTTAATCGCCTCGTTATTGGTTTCCCCTTCTATCCCACAATTCCAGCTAAAATTATCGTTGCAACCGTCCCGATTCTCCTCGCCGTTAGCCTCGTTGTGTTTCTCGTCGTAGGACACTAGATCGTTAAGGGTAAAGCCATCGTGACAGGTAACAAAATTTATACTTCTATTGACATCAGTGTTAGGTCTGTGGTATATGTCGGGGCTTCCTAAAATCCGCGCCGCTAATTTGCTGACTATGCCGGTATCTCCCCGGACAAAAGCGCGCACATCATCGCGAAAAGGACCATTCCACTCGGAAAACCAATCGGCAAATTCGACAAATTGACCGACACTATACAATCCTGCTGCGTCCCAAGCTTCGGCGATTAATTTTGTGCCAGCTAAGACCGGATCCGATTCGATCGCCCAGATAATGTTATAACCTTTTTGCAGGATCGGTTCCCCGTCCACATTGCGCGATAATACGGCCGCTAGGTCAAAGCGAAAACCATCCACGTGCATTTCCGACACCCAATAGCGCAAACAATCGAGAATCATTTTGCCAACAATGGGATGACTGCCCTTGAGGGTGTTACCACAACCGGTATAGTTGCTATAGAGGCTTTTATCGACCGCATCGAGGATGTAGTAGGTGCGATTATCGATACCTTTCAAGGAAAGAGTCGGCCCGGTTTCGTCCCCCTCGGCGGTATGATTGAAAACCACATCGAGAATCACTTCGATCCCCGCTTTGTGTAACGCTTTCACCAGATCGCGAAATTCATTCAAAGGACCGATCGGTGAGCGATCGCTACTGTAACCGGCATGGGGCGCAAAAAAGCCGATCGTGCTATAACCCCAATAGTTAGTTAACCCCGGCATAGCGGCAGCGGGATCAAAGTAATGAATCGGTAACAATTCCACGGCAGTAATGCCTAGGTTTTTTAAATAGGGTATTTTTTCGATTAATCCCGCAAAAGTACCTCTTTTTTCCTCGCTAACGCCAGAATTCGGGTTACGGGTAAAGCCACCGACGTGCATTTCGTAGATAAAACTGGCAGAGTAGGGAGTGCGTAGCGGTTTGTCATCTTCCCAATCGTAGCGGCCCGGATCCACTACCAGACCCCGCAAAGCTCGATGACAATTATCGCCTTTTTCGCTGGCAGCTTGTCGATCATAAATTTCCGCACCGACAATCGCTTTCGCATAGGGATCGAGAACTACTTTATCAGGATCGAAGCGATGACCCTGGGCCGGATTATCCGGACCATAGACTCGATAAGCATACACTTGACCGACTCCAATGCCGTGAACGAAAATATGCCAATAGAAAAAGGTGCGGTTTGTTTGCGGGGTGAGGAGAATAGTCTGGCTAGGTACGGGAGAATTAGCATCATCAAATAATAATAATTCGATCGCAGTAGCATACTTAGAAAATAGTGAGAAGTTGACACCATCGGCCAAGACAGTCGCACCGACGGGATGGCTTTTACCGTGATCGGTTTCTAAGGTCATTGTCAAGAGATAAGAAGTGATTAGGAGTAGTATAAGATTATTCGGCGTTGCTGAATCAAGGGATGAATGCTAACTGTGTATCGCATCCAAAAGTTAGTTGGAGTCTAGGTTTTAAAAATTTCACCAAAGAAGATTAAGATATCCAATCAGCAACGCTGGCGTTATACCGATTAGAGCCATGACCACAGAAAGACAAAAACTTTACGAGCTAAACGTAGTCAAGCTATTTCGTGATGCAGGAGGATTGAGCCACTACGCAGAACTGCACGTGCCAGATCACCTGGAAAGACCCGATATCATAGCAAGAATTGATTCTATTACGATTGGAATCGAAATCAGGAATCTATTCAATGACGAGAAAGAGGGGTCTGGCAGTCGCGACCGTAAGCGTCGTGGCATATATGAATCTGTAGTTAAAACTTGTTCCCACATTCATTCAAGGCGTAGCGACAAATGGATTGATGTCCAGGTATCCTTTAGCAGTTATCGTGATGCTGACCTGATCGCAAGGCGAGAAAGAAAAATAGCTGAGATGCTAGTGAAATTGGTTGAGAAGTATGATCCTAAAATTGGAGATTGTTTCACCTTGCGTGCTGAAAAGTTGTGGGGGCCGGATTGGCCTGAAGAAATCGACTATGTTCGCGTAATGCGACTTGAAGGGGATCACCCCCCTCATTGGAGTTACACATATAGCTTTTGGGTCGGTGAAACAACAGACGAACTAATACAAAATGCGCTTGACGACAAAGAACGGAATATTCTGAAATGGCGTGATGGATTTGATGAGGCATTGCTTTTACTTGTCTTAGATGGCAGCGTCGGCGCAAGTACGCTTCGCCCGCATGAGCAGTTGATGAATAATGAGTATCTAAGCTCTTTTGATCGAGCCTGCGTCATGGAGTTCGATGGGAAGAGTTACAGAGAACTGCGTCTGCGAAGAGCTAAGGTATAACGCAGTGCGATCGCCGATCTTGTCTGGTGCGTTCCCTAACCTGGCCCCCACTGCTCCAGCGATCGATTTTGGGTAGCGCACCCCGCATATTCTATCCCCCGATAGCGATCGCTAAATAAATTTCTCAAAAAAATCGACCCGCCTAAGGGCGGGAAAGAAAAGGAAAAAGAAAAAATAGGGAATGAGGGTAAAAAGGAATAAAAAGGGGAAAAGGGTTACAGAGTCCTCCCAGCACCGCACACCACCCGAAAACCGAGGTCGTTGACGTAGTCGTCGCGGCGGCTGCCGCCGTTGCGGTAAGCGGAACGGCAGTAACTTGGACTGCTGCACCAACAACCGCCCCGCGGAGGAGAACGATTATCATCCCCATTTTCTGTCCAGACACTGCCATCCGTCGGCGCACCATCATAATTATCGTGCCAAGTATCGGCGCACCATTCCCAGACATTGCCGTGCATATCGTACAGTCCGAAGGCATTGGGGGGAAATTGTCCCACAGGAGTCGTTTGTTGTCGATATTCTCCTTTGTATTCATCGGCGTAGGTTTCGCTGGACCTGTAGTTGGCCAATTCCCCTGTAATGGTTTCCCCAAAGTAGAATGGGGTGGTGGTTCCAGCACGACAAGCGTATTCCCATTCCGCTTCACTCGGTAGTCGATACTCCCGTTTTGTTTCTCTTGATAGTCGTTTACAAAATTCCGTTGCTTGATACCAGTTGACTCTTTCTACGGGTAGCTCATCCCCTTTGAAGTTAGAAGGGTTTGTCTCTAGGTCGATGTCTATTTTAGCGGTTGCGGCGATCGCTTTCCACTGGGCCTGGGTGATGGGGTATTTACCCATAAAGAAGGGTGGGACAGTTACTTCATGTTGTGGTCTTTCCCTTCTAAATACTTCCCAATTAAATTTTTTAACCAGTTTTTCGATTTCCTCGTCTTCTGTTCCCATCAGGAAAGTTCCCCCCGGAATGGCAACCATCTCTAAGGTGATGCCGTTGCCCAAATCTTCGCTGAAATATTGGGACTGTTTCGACTCTTTTTTGATTTGCTCACCCTTCGCATTTACTCCCACCACCTCAAAGTTAAATACCTTGAGTCCAGTTTCTTGAGAAGGTTTAGGGGTCGATGACCTATTTCCCTCAGACCCCGTGACGTATTCGCGACGCGTCAAAGGAATCGAAGACTGTCTTAGAGCGATGCGCTTGATAGCTTCGATCGCATCTAAATCGCCACGAGATGCTCCTAAGACACGAATCCATAACTGTTCAGCTAAGTCAAGGTCGCCCCTATTTTCTGCTAAGGAAGCCTGATATTTTAGGGGTTGCACGTCCCTAAGCGTGGCAACTTGTTCTAACAAAATAAAATAGAGCTTGTGGGGCGGTTCTGCTTTCAGATAGGGATTCTGTCTCGGTTTCCCATATCTAGCGTTAGTTTGCTCGACTTGACGGCGCAGATATTCGTCTAGACGCTCGACCGTAGCACAATTGGCTTCTCCTTGCCGCCGCAATCCTTCCAGCAGCGTATGAGTAAATGAGCCTTGTTGCAACTCATCGATCTCCCAAGATTGCTGATTGGCAGTACAGGAATAAAAGGTTATGACTCCCTGATGCTCCTCCTCTCCAATGCCCAGACCGCCTCGGCTGTCCTCATCTCGACAGGCATCTAACAATAGTACGACGTTATCCGCCCCAGACCGCCGCAGCCGCTCGGTGACATAATCCACCGATACAGCCGTTTCTCTTACATTGCCCGGATCACTATCCGGCAGCATCAGATAGTCTTTGTCTTGATAGCGCCTGCCATGACCAGCAAAGAAAAACCAGAGATTGTCTCCAGACTTAAGCAGGGGAGTCTCGAACTGCTTCTGAAGAAACCGCTTGAGACGACCGTAGGTTGGCTGCGTGGGAATGGGGGGACTAGCAGGAATGGGTGGAGAATCTTCGGTAAAGAGAAATATCCCACTGCGATCGAATCCTCCCTCCCCTTCACACCAAGCTTTGATCGCTTCCGCGTCTTTCTTGGCGTATTTCAGCGGCTTGAGGTTGTCATACTCGTTGATGCCGATCGCTATCACCCAGTTTTTAGCCATCTTTTCTCTTGAACTTAAATGTCATCGCTCCTTTCCCTCCTGCTTTGCCCCCGATCCCAAACAGGCTAACTTGTCCTTCCCCATTAATTTCTACAGACAGTTCCACTTCATCGAGCCGGATTTTAGCGCCTGGAGGATCGGCTTCATCGAGCATTTCCCGCATCGCTTTGAGAAAGCCCTGCATTTCTAGCTTCAGTTTGGACACATCCACTTGACTTCTTTCGGTGGCCGCAACTTCGGCCGATTCACCGATCTTTCCCCCGATATCACGGCTACTTCTAGCGCCGGTGGGCGTTTCTCGAACATAAGATTCACCCGTAATGATCCATATTTTGCTGGGA
Organism: Microcystis sp. M144S2; assembly: GCF_020246065.1. Lineage (NCBI taxonomy): Bacteria > Bacillati > Cyanobacteriota > Cyanophyceae > Chroococcales > Microcystaceae > Microcystis > Microcystis sp. M144S2. The sequence goes on along the minus strand of NZ_JADBTR010000093.1, from coordinate 296 downwards.
GTCGCGATATCTTCGGTCATTGTGTTGATTTCCCCTAAATGTTATTTCACTTGCTTTTAACCAAACTTTCTAAGTAGGTAGGCGTTAAAAATTATCAGATGCCCCCCTTATCAAGGGGGGACTAAGGGGGGATCGGCACCCCCCTTATCAAGGGGGATCCCCCCGCCTATCGGCACCCCCCTTATCAAGGGGGGCAGGGGGGATCGGCACCCCCCTTATCAAGGGGGGACTAAGGGGGGATCGGCACCCCCCTTATCAAGGGGGGCAGGGGGGATCGGCACCCCCCTTATCAAGGG
>NZ_JADBTR010000092.1:0-9592 GCF_020246065.1 Microcystis sp. M144S2 | reverse complement strand
CTTAAATGTATCTGGATACACGCCACACAAGCGTTTGAACTCTGTTGGCTTTAAAGTTTTTACTTGTTCGTAAGTCATCTTTCAATCTTAACTCTTGGACTATTTTATCCTATTTTGTCTAGACTTATGCAAGAGATCTATAGCCTAGCTGCCAGGCTGCTTAGCAGCCTAAGTAACAGCTAAAGCTTTGGCTCGAATCACGTCAGGTAAAGGTGGGATTTGCTCATCGCCTCGCAACCGGGGCATGAGCAAATGCGAAAAGGAGATACCCAACTTCCGAATCACCGGTTAAGACTGGACTAGGGAAGGGGGAAAAAGCCGTAAGATTGCCTATTCCCTAATACCGAAAGCTTCTTACCTCACTATTCAGATAACCGCGATATTGCCGCTAATAGTTAAGCCAACTTAAAGGCATCTCGCCAACACCAGCGCAACAGGGTAAAAGCTATCAAACCTTTAACCACTTCTAGAAACCAATAACCAATCTGCAAGGACATCATTTCTCCCGACATTCCCGACGCGGTAACGGGGGCCAGTAAACCCATAGCACTGAGATTGGGAGTGAGAAAATAGGTGTAAATTAGGGTGATTACTAAGAGAACACTGGCGAATAGAAGCGATCGATGTTCGGGGAGATGGATTAAGGTATGATAGCGGTGGAAGACAACAAAGCTACACAGCACAATCGCCGCACAAACTAATTCCAGATGGTTAAAAATGCCAAATAGCAAGTAACCGGCACTGGCAAAGCCATTTTGTGTCATCATGCCAGCTACGGATAAGCTGGGGATAATGATTAAATCGATGACGAAACTGGCACTTAACCAGAAACCAAGAACAACCATGGCTAGGGTTGTCCAATTAAACCAAGACCGATAACGCTCAACAAAAGTTTTCATTAGGCTTGCTCCTCCTTGCCTTTCTAACTTAATTGTAAAGAGCGTTCGCCAAAATTTTGGCAAGTTTTTTGCTAATTCTTAGCAATTCTTATCAATTCTTAGGAGAGCAACTTAGTTTTCCGGAAGGGCAACCAAACAATACCGCTCTTACTTCTAGATTTGGCTACCCGCTCGGGGCGGAATTGTAAAGATTTATCAACAAGTGTTTATAAAAACCTTTAAATATTGACCAAGGTGACGATTCTAGACTTACCCTGAGATAATAACTGACTATCTACGGGTTTACTGTTATGGATAAGGATTTTCGTAACTATCGCATGGTTTGCACCCTCACCTTCGGAGATATTTACGGACAAATAATCGTCTGGTTAATCGTTATTTTTCTCACTCTCGCTTCCACTCTAGCTCTTTGGAGTAGCACTAGACAAATTTTTGCCCTCGCTACCGTGGGGTTAGTCGTCGTCCTCTCTTTGCCTTTTTTACTCTTTGCTTTCGTTACTACCCTCCTCAATCATATTGAATTCGTTCCCATCGAAGCGGAAACCAACATTCGTCGTGGTCCTGTCCCCGGAGTTAGCGGCAGCCGTGTACCCGCAGCCAGCTAAATCCGACCAAATCCCCAATCAATAATCTAGAGACGTTGTCAGCAACGTCTCTAGCAGTTTTTGCCCTTGTTTGCGTCGGGGTTTCTCGTCCTTGATTTTTGTTAATTTTTGTAAATTTAACTTGTTTTAAAAAACTTTTTCTGTTAGGGATTATCCAGAGAAAAATAGATGAAGCAGAGAAATTGTCAAGACAATAATCTTGTTTGCTGCCTGATCCCGGTCAATGATAAATTTTTAAATACCTAGTCTTTTACATTTTCCCAACTCTCGGAGTGATCCCCGATGTTAAAAAATCTCTTTGGTGGCAAAAAATCTGACTTTTACCTAGAACTAAAAGAAACTGATGGTGAACAAAAAGCGACAGCAACCACGGCAGCAGCCGCGCCTGTTGTGGAAGCTCCCGCCCCTGCTGTCGAGTCTGCTCCTGCCCCTGTAGCTGAGAAAAAAACCAAAAAAACTTCTGTTAAGAAAGAAAAGCAAGCAAAAGAAACTCCCGCCGCTCCTGTGAGCGCACCGGCACCCGTAGCCGCTACTAACGGTAAAGTAGAGCCGCAAGAGGTGGAATTTGCGACAAAATACTTGATTACTCCTAGTCTGTCTCGCCGTCGCCCCGGTCCAAGTTTGAATGGTTTCAAAGACATGGCACGCAAGGCGAAACTACCTGCTAACCGCGGCTAAATCCCCCAGATTGCTTTCTCAACAAAAAAAAAGGAGAGCTTTCTTTGACTCTCCTTTTTCATCAGGGTGCATCTACTGACTCAAGTTTAGCAGAGAGTTTTTTTAAGGTTGGTTATTTAGGTTACTCCCCAGAGTATTTTGGGGATAATTATTGCCTGTCTTTTTGGGTAACTTTTAAAACCTAGGACTAGACCGAACTGATCAAAGCGGTGATCACCACTATCCCGATCTGTTTCCGGTTTTTCAATTCTCCGACTTTTTCGGCGAGATCGGTGGTTTTCCCCGCCGCGTTCGCCATAACTTTAACTCGAGCTGCTTGCAGCTTAAACCCTCTATCTTTCCGTCTAGGGTTCAGATATCGCCTTTAATTTCCGACTGCCCTAACTCTAAATTCTTCTGTCCGTTTTCCAAGGTAATTAGTCGGTTTTTGATCGCCTTCTGTCCGTTGGCAATATTATTATGCTCGTTTAATCCCCTCTCCTAAGAATGATCAGGAGGGGCAAAATAAAAATCTGCTCCTAGTTTCTGACTCAACTCTTGATGTCCACAAAATTCTTTGACCTTGTCACAAGTAAAGGTTTTTCTTTGGTCAGGGGTAATCGGTCATTTATTTTGATTGGGGCTGCCAATTAAGCAGCCGATAATAACTCTTGATCGCTGATAATCAGAATTATTTCCTAACTTTTAACTGCCGACATCTGCCGCATTTCTAAATACACTAATAAAGCGTTAATATCGGCGGGATTTACTCCGCCAATTCGCGAGGCTTGGCCGATGGTGGCGGGTTTAATTTTTGTTAATTTTTCCCGCGATTCCATTGACAAAGTTTCGATTTTCATGTAGTCAATATCGGGGGATAAATGACGGTTACTGTGGCGACTAATTTGGTCAATTTGATTTTGTTGTCGCTTTAAATAACCGGAATATTTAATCTCAATTTCTACCCCTTCTCTTTCGGCTAAATTTATATCAGGATTACCTAAACCATAGCGATCAAGATCGAGATAATGGAAGCTAGGACGACGCAGTAAATCCGCTAAAGAGAGAGAACCTTTAATTTTTTGTTCCGTATCCTTAACGATGGCGATTGCCACCTCATCCCGTTCTTTAATTCTCGTTTCGTGTAGGCGTTCTTTTTCAGCGATAATATTAGCTTGTTTGCTCTGGAATAATTGCCAACGCCGGTTATCAATTAAACCAATTTCTCGCCCTAAAGGTGTTAATCTTTGATCGGCATTATCCGATCGCAATACTAAGCGATATTCGGAACGACTGGTTAACATTCGATAGGGTTCCCGCAGATCCTTAGTACACAAATCATCGACCAAAGTTCCTAGATAACTTTCCTCCCGGGGAAAAACAATTAACTCTTTTCCTAAAGCAAACCGCGCCGCATTAATCCCCGCCACCAGTCCCTGGGCTGCCGCTTCTTCATAACCGGTTGTCCCGTTAATTTGTCCCGCACAAAATAACCCCTCAATCTTCTTCGTCATCAGGGTTGGATAACACTGAGTTGCCGGTAAATAATCGTATTCCACTGCATAGGCAGCACGCAACATCACACAGTTTTCTAAACCGGGTAAAGTCCGCAGCATTGCTAATTGAACATTTTCCGGCAGTCCCGTTGAAAAGCCTTGGATATAAAGTTCGGGAATATCGCGCCCTTCCGGTTCGATAAAAATTTGATGACTTTCTTTATCGGCAAAACGGACGATTTTATCCTCAATACTAGGACAATAACGCGGCCCTTTGGAGTCAATAAAACCGCCATAAATGGGGGATAAATGTAAATTATCTCTGATTAATTGATGAGTTGCCGCCGTGGTGCGGGTGAGATGACAGTTCATTTGTTCTCGTTCGATCCACACCTCTGGATCAAAACTAAACCAACGCACCTCGTCATCAGGCGGTTGCGGTTCCATGCGGGAGTAATCCACCGAACGCTTATCCACACGGGCAGGAGTGCCAGTTTTTAGGCGACCGGTCTCGAATCCGAGACGATTTAGGGTTTCTGTTAAACCCACCGCCGCAAATTCGCCCGCCCGTCCGGCGGCCATAGACTTGCCGCCAATCCAGATTTTGCCGCCTAAAAAAGTGCCAGTGGTTAAAATCACGGCTTTAGCGGCGAAACAAGTGCCGAAATAGGTTTCTACCCCTAAAACTTGCTCATTTGCCCCTAAAATCAGGTCTGTGGCCATGCCTTCCCGAATAACCAGATTGGTTTGGGTTTCGACGATACCTTTCATCACCGCCGCGTATTCCCGTTTATCGGTTTGGGCGCGTAGGGCCCAGACTGCCGGTCCGCGAGAGGCATTAAGAACCCGTTTTTGCAGATAGGTGCGGTCGGCCATTTTGCCAATTTCGCCGCCCAAAGCGTCCACTTCGTGGGTTAATTGGGATTTAGCCGGACCACCGACGGCGGGGTTACAGGGTTGCCAAGCGATTTTATCGAGATTAAGAGTGAGGAGAAGGGTACGACAACCGAGACGGCCGCAAGCTAGGGCCGCTTCACAGCCGGAATGGCCCGCCCCGACGACGATGACATCAAATTCGTCTTGAAAGTCTGCGGCTGAGGAGAAAGTCATAGTCGATCGAGGGGAAAATTAATTAATCAGGCTAATATTCTAGCAATTTTTCTGAGTTTTCCCCCCAATATAATACAAGAATACTAACTAAGTCATTGACTAACACCAAAGCGATCGCATAAATCTAAAAACAATCTGTATAATCCCTATTTACCCTTGCCTTTTCAGGGCATTACTGGCTAAGTATTATAGGTGCTTATCATATTTTCACGATCGTTTAAAGATTGTAATCATGGATTTACTTGCCAATCCCGTTGCTTTGTCGCGGATACAATTCGCCATCACCGCTATTTTCCATATGCTTTGGCCGGTGTTAACCACTGGTATGGGCATTTATCTAGTCATTGTCGAAGGATTATGGCTAAAAACACGCAATCCTGACTACTATCATCACGCTCGCTTCTGGGCAAAACTCTACATTCTCAATTTCGGCATTGGAGTTGCTTCTGGTTTACCCATGGCCTTCCAGTTTGGCATGAATTGGGCGCCTTTTTCGGAAGCGGTGGGGGACTTTTTCGGAACTATCCTCGGTTTCGAGGGAACCATGGCCTTTATGCTAGAGGCTAGTTTTCTAGGAATTATGCTGTTTGGTTGGGGACGAGTTCCCCCGTTAATTCACTTCCTAGCGACAATTCTCGTCGCTTTCGGGGCTAATCTTTCCACTTTCTGGATTTTAACCGCTAATTCTTGGCTGCAAACCCCCGCCGGCGGCATCTTCGTGGATGGTAAATTTATCGTTCAGGATTACCTACAAGCGATTCTCAATCCCTTCATGGTTAATAGTTTCCTGCATATGTTTTTCGCTACTCTGGAAACTTCTCTTTTCGTCATTGGTGGTATTAGTGCTTGGTATTTGCTCAATAAACGTCACATTAGCTTTTTTAGTCGTTCTCTCAAAATTGTTCTTACTCTAGCGATTGTTATCGCCCCCTTGCAAATTTTTGTCGGTCATCTTAGTGCCGAACAAGTGTATCACTATCAACCGGCTAAATTAGCCGCCATGGAAGCGCAATGGGAAACTATTCCTGCGGGAGAAACTGCCGGTTGGAGTTTGGTTGCTTTACCTAAGGATAAAGCGGAGACAAATAGCTGGGAAGTGAAAATTCCTAATGCTTTGGGTTATCTTTTGGAGTTAAAACCCAAGTTATCGGAACCTGTTCTCGGCTTAAAAACGTGGAAATACGAAGACAGACCGCACATGGTGGGGCTAATCTATTATTCCTTCCGGATTATGGTCGCTATCGGTCTTTTTCTTGCTTCTTTAATGACTGTAACTGTCGGGCAATGGCTGCGCGGTCAACTGAGTAACGAAAAAATCGACAGTCAAAAATGGTTACTGCGCGCTTGGGTTTTTGCGGCCCCTCTGGGTTATCTTGCGGTTGAAACCGGTTGGATTGTCCGTTGTGTCGGTCGTCAACCCTGGACGGTTTACAATCAAATCCGGACAGTGGATGCTGCTTCTAAACTGCCCGCAGGCGAGATTTTAACTTCTTTAATCGGAATTACGGCGATTTATGTCGTTTTCTTGGTTTCTGCTCTCTATTTCGGTAGTCTTATTATCCGTCAGGGACCCAATCTTAACTTACCACTGCCGGGGACTCAACAGGAAACAGTGACCTCACCAGAACTAAATCCTCGTTCCCTAGAAGCGCAACAATAGGAGGAACTATGGAACCGTTACAGTATTTTTTGCCACAAATTTGGTTTTTTATTCTGGGTTTATTCCTGTTTCTCTACGTCCTCCTCGATGGTTTTGACTTGGGGGTGGGAATTCTTTCCCTGACTTCCTCCTCCGAGAAGCGTCGCAGTATTTTAATGACCAGTTTGGGTAATGTTTGGGATGCTAACGAAACTTGGATTGTCTTGATGGGTGGTTCCCTGTTTGGGGCGTTTCCCCTAGCTTACGGGACAATTTTAAACGCTTTATACCTGCCAGCAGTGATTATGGTGGTGGGGCTGTTATTTCGGGCTGTTTCCTTCGAGTTTCGTGAACATTCTCGTCGCAAGTTGTTCTGGAATTATGCCTTCGGACTCGGCAGTTTTTTGGCTGCTTTGGGGCAAGGATTCGCCCTCGGTGCGGTTTTTGAGGGCATTAAAGTGGATGAATTGGGTCATTTTGCCGGCGGCCCCTTTGATTGGTTAACATGGCGATCGATTCTAGTGTCTCTAACTTTAATCCAAGCTTATGTTTTAGTGGGTTCCACTTACCTAATTTTGAAAACTACGGGTAATTTACAGGAAGTTCACTATAAAACGGCAAAAATTGCCGCTATTACCACTTTTATCGGTGCTATCTTTATCACCATCAGTACGCCGCTGCTTTCTGACCATATCCGTCAGCGTTTATTTGACCCTCGACTAATTTACATCTTTATCCTCATCCCGATTTTAGCTGTGGTCTTACTGGGTTTATTACTGCGGAGTTTGCAACTAAAGGAAGAAAACACCCCCATGGTCTGGACAGTATTGCTGTTTATGCTCTCTTTTATCGGTTTGGGATTGTTGATTTTCCCCGATATTATTCCCCCGTCAGTGACAATTTATCAAGCGGCGGCCGCCCCTAGTTCTTTGGTGTTTATGCTGACTTTTGTGGGTTTTTTAATCCCAATTTTACTAGCCTATACAGTTTATAATTACATCGTTTTTCGGGGCAAAATTACTGCTGAATCCTACGGAGAATAGATGGCGTTGCCGATTTCAGATATGAATCTTCTTTGGTGGTATTTTTAAGGGGAAACTCTCTACCGCTGATGCTAAACTGAATTTATTCTAGGAGGTCTTTGGGTGTAATTAACTCGTAACGCTCGAAGGGTTGATGAATCCAAGGATTATCGGGGTAATATTCCACATAATAGTCAGGTTTGATTCTTGATGCCGCTTTGTACCAGATCACCGCAGTTTTGATATTGGTAATCCCGTATTTTTCCTGTAACAAAATCGAGGTTTTTTGGAGAGTGATTCCCGAATCGACTAAATCATCCACTAATAACAAGGGACTCTTTAATTGGGCTTCGATCATGGCTAAATTTGAGGAAATAGTTAATTCTCCCCGAATTTGATGATTTTGCCCCCCGTAGGAAGCAGCGTAGAGAATGGCTAGGGGTTGACGAAAAAGACGACAGAGAATGTCACCGACGCGCAATCCTCCCTTAGCTAAACAGACAATCTGAGCAAATTGCCAACCAGAATGATCGATTTTTACTGCTAATTTTTCGATCAGACGATGGTATTCATCCCAAGAAACATAGACATCGGCCATATTTTACATTCCCGATTGAGAATTACTTATTTTCCGCAGGTCGATCACTACTCCAGGCCCACCAAACTCGATCGCATTGACAATGATAGAATTCTTGCCATTTACGACGGGAATCTTCTCCTAAAACGGGAGCGCGGCGATTGATCCAAACGGCCTGAGCTTCTTTAGCTTTTGCCCCACAGTAAGGACAACAAAAATTGTAGGCGTGAACGGCATTCTCTGTCCAGTCAGGGGGAAAGGGACTAAAAGCATCCATAATCTCTGGGTTAAGGGGGTTAACAGTCAAAAAGGGGCTTGAATCGCTGGTGTTTAGGCTATAGTTCTCAATTTCTACCTCGATAATTTTTACAGCGTTTCCCATAAAGATGAAGTGTAACCTAATTTGGTATTGATGACCGACTCCACCAGAGGAAAACTTTGTACCTCACTATTAAGATAAATGCTATAATAGGTTTTGACAAATCGCGATCGGGAATATTTTCATGAAAACGAAGATTAATAACCGGAAAAACTGGCTCAATAGATAATCTCCTTGTTTACTTTATCACTAAAAAAATATGGCTAAAGGGGATCAAATATACGCCTATCGGGAATTGCTCAATCTTCAGGGTGTTTATGCCCATCATGGCATCGATTGCGGAGATGGTAGCGTCATTCATTACCGAAAACCGAGCGAGATTGTGGAACGAACTTCCCTAGAAACCTTTGCTAGGGGCGGTAAAATCTATGTGGTGCGCCATGTAGAGGTGGGATTTTCCTTTATCCCCGATGTGGTGGTAGAAAGGGCGCTAAGTCGTCTGGGGGAGCAGAAATATAATCTTCTTTTTAACAACTGCGAACATTTTGCCACTTGGTGTAAGACCGGTATTAGCAAAAGTCAACAGATAGAAGAATTTATCCCGATTATTACCCATTTACAAGCGGTGGGACTCTACGAACCTCTGAAAAAATCCCTCATCGGAGCCGACCCCAACAATGCCCAAACCCTGTTAAAAGGGGCTTTAAGCAATCTTAAGGTCAGTTGGGATGAAATTCAACCCCAGTACAAAAAAGCCATTCAAGAAGCAGAAACATGGAATCGAGTAGCGATCGAAGCTTTAAGCAGAAATCGCGATGATTTAGCCCGGGAAGCTCTGAAACGTAAGGTAGAAGCCAAAAAACAGGCAAAACGCCATCAGGAACAATTGGATCAAATAGCGGCCATGACCGAAAATGTTCTTAAAAGTCTGGTGATTGCTAACGGTTAGTCTGGATGTAAGTAGGGTTGGCTGAATAAATCTAAAAACCTTGTTGGATAAGGCTTTTAGACTTTTTTCCCTCAAAAAGTGCTGACCATTGGAGTGATCGGGGGTAAAATTCAGGTACTTTTTCCCTGAAAATTAGGTAACTGACTACCTCAAAATCGGTAAAACCCTACACCCGTTCGGACCTCGGCGTGAGCTCGGTCGAACGCTGAGCTCACGGCCGAAGCCCACACCCCACACCCGTTCGGACCTCGGCGTGAGCTCGGTCGAACGCTGAGCTCACGGCCGAAGCCCACACCCTGCCCCCACCAACAAACTTTTT
>NZ_JADBTR010000091.1:0-3748 GCF_020246065.1 Microcystis sp. M144S2 | reverse complement strand
GTCGGACTGACCGTGTTAGAAAACGCTCGCGGAGGCGATTTGACGGGGATCGACTGGGTTAAACTCGGTCGATCTAGTTAAAAGCCTAAGAACCGAGAATCCCCCGCTACACCGCGCGAGCGGTTAGCGGGGGAGAGTCAAAATTAGAATGATTAAACCCCAACCATAACCCCGCCTCGATAGCCGATAACCGATCGCTAAACATGGATCCATCTTTCGCCCTTACCCTGCAAATTGTCATCACTGTGGTGGCGGGGATTACAGCCCAAGTCATTGCCGAATACCTGAAAGTTCCCAGTATTGTCTTCCTGCTCATTTTTGGGATTGCTTTAGGGTCCGATGGTTGGGAAATTTTACACCCCCAAAGTCTGGGAATTGGTTTAGAAGTCCTTGTTGCTCTCTCTGTGGCGATTATCCTATTTGAAGGCGGTTTAAGCCTAAGCGGACGGGAATTAGGGCGAGTTTCTGGCAGTTTACGCAATCTTGTCACCCTCGGTACTTCCATCACTCTCATCGGTGGCGGTATGGCAGCCCACTGGTTGGGGGAATTTCCTTGGCCGATCGCATTTCTTTACGCTTCTTTAGTGGTGGTAACTGGTCCGACGGTGATCGGACCTTTGCTGAAGCAAGTAGCCGTGGATCGGCGGGTGGCGACGCTTTTAGAAGGAGAAGGGGTATTAATCGACCCTGTGGGCGCAATTTTAGCCGTAGTGGTGCTAAATACGATTATTGATAGTCATGCCCGCCCCATGGAAATCATCACCGGTTTAACCCTGCGTTTAGGCATCGGGGCGGCGATCGGCATTGCTGGAGGCGGATTGTTAAGTTTTATTATAAAAACTTGCAATTTTCTGACTTTTGAGTTAAAGAATCTCGTGGTTTTAGCCGGAGTCTGGGGATTATTTGGTTTATCACAATTTAGTCGCAGTGAATCGGGGTTAATGGCGGTAGTAATGGCGGGAATCGTGCTAAAAGCGGCGGCCGTTCCCGATGAGCGGTTATTAAGGCGTTTTAAGGGTCAATTAACCACTCTTTGCGTGTCGGTACTGTTTATTTTACTAGCGGCGGATCTTTCGATCGCCAGTGTCATCGCGTTGGGTTGGGGCAGCGTCCTGACGGTGTTAGTCTTGATGTTGGTGGTGCGTCCCCTGAGTGTGGCTCTGTGTACCCTAAAAAGTGACCTAAATTGGCGACATAAGCTATTTATCGCTTGGGTTGCCCCTAGGGGAATCGTTTCCGCCTCTGTAGCTTCTTTATTTGCCATTTTACTCACCCGTGCCGGTATTAATGGCGGTGAAGCGATCAAAGCTTTAGTCTTTTTAACAATTTTAATGACCGTTTTTATTCAGGGATTAACGGCGCGTTGGGTGGCAAAAGGGCTAAAAATCACTTCTTCTGCGGCAACAGGGGCAGTAATCGTCGGTTGTAATCCCCTAGGTCGCTTAATCGGTTGTTTATTCCAAGAACAAGGGGAAACCGTGGTTTTAATCGATACGGATGCCGCAGCCTGTCAGCAAGCAAAAGAAGACGGTTTGACGGTGCTGCAGAGTAGCGCTCTTGATACAAAAATACTACAAGAAGCTGGCATCGAATCCATGGGGACTTTTCTAGTTTTGACTAATAATAGCGAGGTTAATCTGGTTTTAGCCCAAAGAGCCGGGGAGGAGTTTCATCCTCCCCGGGTGTTGGCTGCCTTTGCGGGAACCCCTAACCCAGATAAAAATAAGGTTAATCAGGTTTTTCTCCCTAGTTTTGCGGTCAAGGAATGGAATCAGTATTTAGACGATAATCAGATTAAATTGGGTAAAACTATCTTTAAAGGCAATGATTTGAGCGAACAACAGACCAGATTAACTAAATTAATTGAAAATGGCGAACTGCTGCCCCTACTATTGCGTCGCGATAATTCCCTACAGGTAGTAACAGAAAGGGAAGAATGGCGCACAGGAGACGAATTAATCTATATTCTGCGCGATTTACGCCCACAACTGCTTAAACGTCTTTCTGGCACTGTCAGAACCCGTTTATCTTTAGAAATCTTACCCGAAGTGGAAATCGCCACCAGTAGATAACTTGAGACTGTTCTATACTATTCAGTGGATTTAACGGGTTCAGGGCTTAAAATAAGCAACTGCCGACCGGCGCTAGATTTAGCGACACCTAGCAGGACGGGATGTTCAGTTTTGGGGGCATCTTGGGGTAAAGCACGAAAAAGGTACAGCCATCCCCCTCTTTCCAGTAATAATCGCCAGACGCGATCTTGCTCCGTATCGGTTAGGTTGCGCTGTTGAATAATGCGGGCTAAATTAGGATCACCAATGAGACTCTGCTGATCTTCGGGCGTTAGGGCTTCAAAAAGGGGCTGATTGGGGTCAAGATCCCCTGCTTCTTTACCTAAAATGAGCAGTTCCTTGGCACTAATCAGGGTGACAACGGGGAGAGTAGAAGTGGGATTCACCGCATCTCGACGGGCATCCTTTAAACCTTGATCCCGGGCAAGATGGAAGATGAGTAAGAGAATCCAACTCAGGAGAATCAGTTCCGAAGCGAGAGGAAGGGTTAACTGACGCTGAAAGCGGGGACGAGGAGCATAGGGTATTTTTCGGCGATTGCGTTGGTTTTGTCTTTTCAGTTGCCAATTTTTCAGTCTAGTGAGCCACTGTTGATATTGCCAGTGAAGGAAAGCAAGACAAAGGGTGGAAAGCTGAAAAAGTATAGGAATCAGAAGGGCAATAATGAGGGTGTTAGCAATACTTTGAGGCGTACCAAAGAAGACTTGAAGAGGGAGTAATAAGAAGGATTCAACCGGAAAATCGAGGCTGGTGATACCGAGTTGGTAATAGGCAAAGTATGCCCAACGATAGACCCAACCTGTATAGTACAATCCCGCACCAATGAGACCGGCGGCACTGGCAAGATTGAGGAGAATCGTCGGGGGAGAAGGAGTCGTCACAGGGGGCTACTAACGCTAAAAAAGAACGCTAAAATTAAAGTTATTATAGATGATCATTGTAGGGCGAGTTATGGTCAGACGTTTGGAAATTATATCTGGTATAGCTTTAGTTTTTTTGGGATTTTTGACTGTTTCTAGTATCGCTCAAGCACCCACCCTCGAAGCGGCTTTACCACGATTAGCAAATATTACGTTACAAAATGGCAGAGATTATAAGGGGGTGACGTTAACTCGGTTCGATCGCCCTCAGCGTCGGATTTCTTTTAAGCAAGGGGGTAAGGAGTTTAATCTACCCATTGCCCAAGTGACACAATTAACCTTAGAGGGAGAAACCATCATCAGTATTCCCGAAAACCCGATAATTGTGATTCAGGGAGAGGACAAGCGATGTGGTTCGGTTTATGCTGTACCGCGCCGTTTTGAGCATTTGAGTTTGGTGGAAAAGCAAAAGCGTAAGCAGGTAGAGATTAACTTATCAGATTTGCCTCCACAGATGCAAAGAGAGTTAACTCAGAAAGGGGCTTATGGTTATGTGTTGAAACAGTTAGAATTTGCTAATGGCGAGTTAAAAGCGGCAGGAGTGGTGCGTTGTCGGGCAAATTAATCACCAAAATTATGTCAATAAAAATCAGTATCAGGATTTTTAGGATTAAAGGATTAACAGGATTAGGTGACTTGTGAAGAGTCTATAATTAAAGGATAAAAAGACTATAATATCCATCCTGAAAATCCTCCAATCCTCAAAATCCTGATACTGGCATTGAGGATTAAGGGATTAACAGGATTAGGTGACTT
>NZ_JADBTR010000090.1:0-20857 GCF_020246065.1 Microcystis sp. M144S2 | reverse complement strand
CAGTGGAAGGAATTAATAATAAACTGAAGGTGATTAAAAGGAGAGGCTATGGATTTAGAAACTTTAAAAACTTTAGTCTTAGATGTTTATTAAATTGGCATTTTGCTAGTTGATTTTACATGGTAAGTTCGGAAGAACCGGGAAAGTTTACCAATTACTCGTTTTTCTGGGTGTTCAGGGAGCCACCAGTAACCTTCTCTTTCAAATTCGTCAATCATATTAGCTGATCATTAAGTTTGTAGTATAAATATACCTTTTCGCATTGTAGCGAATTTAGTACAAGGTAACTAACAAATTTTCGGCATTAATGAAGATTTTCGTCTCTCAGCGATCGCCATGGATCAGAGACCGGTGACTTTTTTAAAGAAAAAATTTTCTTTTCTGTCTCCCCTTTGGGATTACACTGGTAATTGAGAATAATTAGCATTTATTTTTAGCGATCGCAAGTCTTAGACAGTTTCAAAACCGTTGACTGAGGCTGACAGTAGTGCAGTTCTCACCCTTTGGCTACTTCAGTAAACTCGATGAGCTATTAAGGAATTATTATCACTCTTAAATGAAAGACCTTCATTACCTTTGGAGATAAGAAAAGCATGGACGATAAAATTAGACCTAATGCCCCAGAAAAACCAGAAAAATCGCCAAATAAAGCCCAATTTTCCCCTTGGGGTGGTAAAAAGACAGAATTAGATAATGTCACTCCCACGGGTAATGACTTTGCTGCCACTTATCCTTTAGCACAAGTGGAAATGGGAAAAACCGTCTGGTTAGTGGGATTTCAGGGGACAGGAGGGATCAATCGACTCCTAGGTATGGGATTAAACCCCGGCATTCAATTACAGGTAATTAGCTCCCAACCGAGGGGATCAGTTTTAATTGGCATTCAAGACAATCGTATCGGTATCGGGGCGGAAATGGCCGAAAAAATCCTCGTTAGTGACATTCAACCGAAAAAACTGGAACCCAAAAAAGACCTACCTGAAGTAAGAACATTTCTGCGGGAGATACCCATAGGAAAAGCGGGTAAAGTCGTCGGTTATGACCGAACATTGCGCGGATACAAAGGAAAATTGTTATCAATGGGATTAACTCCGGGGACAGAGTTTACCGTTATTCGCGTCGCACCTTTGGGGGATCCCGTCGAGATTCGAGTGCGGGGATTTCATCTCAGTCTGCGTAAACAGGAGGCAGACACTTTAATCGTCGAAGAAATAGACCCAAAAAGCTAAATTTAATCATCTAAGCCTATTCATCACTCAATATCCTAAATTATGGTCAAACCGATTATCGCCTTAATTGGCAATCCTAACTGTGGCAAAACTACCCTTTTTAATGCTCTCACCCGGTCCAATCAACGGACCGGCAACTGGCCGGGAGTAACAGTCGATCGCAAAGAGGGACAATTTCAAGTTAACGGGGAAGATATCACCCTTGTGGATTTACCCGGAGTCTATTCCCTTGATGTGGAAGAAGGGGAGACAGGAATGGATGAATTAGTCGCTAGGGACTATCTACTGTCAGGAGAAGCGGATTTAGTGATTAATATCGTCGATGCTGCCAATTTAGAGCGTAATCTCTACCTGACTACCCAAATCATGGAGATGCGTTTACCGATGTTGATTGCCCTGAATATGATGGATGTGGCCAAAACTAGGGGTATTGTGGTTAATCCGCAACTCTTAAGCGTTCGCATGGATGCAATTGTCGTCCCGATTAGTGCGGTTAAAGGGGAGGGAATCGGAGAATTAAAGCAAAAAATTGGGGAATTAGTCGATGATATTAGCCATACTGCCGCTTATGTGGCTTATCCTGCGGTAATTGAGGAAGCTCTGAGCGAGATTGTTGCCTACATTAACGACCATAGCAGTAAAAGGATCGTTGAGCCAAGATGGACTGCTTTAAATCTACTGCAATACGAGGATCGCATCGCCCCAGAATTGCGCTCCCAGGAACTATTAAGCATTATCGTCAAGCATAGACGACAAATACACCAAGTTTTAGGGGAAGACCTTGATATTTTAATTGCTGATACTCGTTATGGCTTTATTCAACAAGTTACTCAGGGAGCCACTCAACGGACTGGACAGATAAATGATACCATGTCCGACCGCCTCGATCGGATTGTTCTCGATCGCTGGTTAGGAATTCCGATATTTTTGGGCGTAATGTACCTAATGTTCTTATTTACCATCAATGTTAGTGCTGCCTTTATCGATTTCTTCGATTTAACTGCCCAGACTATCTTTGTCGATGGTTTGTCCCAAGTTTTACAAACAATCCATACCCCGGGTTGGCTAATTGCTCTGCTCGCTGATGGGGCGGGGGGAGGTGTGCAAACCGTCGCCACTTTTATCCCCGTAATTGGCTTTATGTTCCTCTTTTTGTCAATTTTAGAGGATTCCGGCTATATGGCCCGGGCAGCCTTCGTCATGGACCGATTGATGCGTTTGGTGGGATTGCCGGGTAAATCCTTTGTCCCCATGCTAGTGGGATTTGGTTGCAGTGTACCGGCAATTATGGCCACCAGGACCCTAGAAAATTCCCGCGATCGTTTAATGACGATTATGATGAACCCTTTTATGTCCTGTGGGGCCAGATTACCTGTTTATGCCCTATTTGCCGCAGCTTTTTTCCCCATAGGTGGTCAAAACATCGTTTTTGGTCTTTATATCTTAGGAATTCTCGCCGCTATTTTGACGGGATTGGTGATGAAAAAAACCCTACTCAAGGGAGAAGTCAGTCACTTTATTATGGAATTGCCTCCCTATCATCTACCGCGTCTAAAAGGGGTTTTAATTCGCACTTGGGAACGTCTGCAAGCGTTTTTGTGGAAAGCTGGACGAGTTATCGTTTTAATGGTGATGATTTTGGGACTACTCAACTCCGTCAGTTTTGATGGTTCTTTTGGTAATCAAGACAGCGAGCGATCGGTTTTAAGTGCTACCAGTAAAGCTGTAACTCCTATTTTCTCACCCATGGGACTAGAACCGGAAAATTGGCCGGCAACGGTGGGCATTTTTACGGGAGTTTTTGCCAAAGAAGCGATGGTAGGCACATTAAACTCAATTTACAGCCAACTAGCGGGGGAAGATAACCCGAATAAGGGGGCAGCACAGGTAAAATTCGACTTTTGGGGGCAAATTCAGGAAGCTATCGCCACTATTCCCGCCAATTTAGCGCAATTACCCAATCAATTACTTGATCCCTTGGGTTTAAATATTGGTGATTTGCAAGATCAAAAAACGGCTGCCGAGAAGCAAGAGGTAGATTTAGGAATCTTTGGCGCAATGGTGAAAAGATTTGATGGTCAAGCGGGTGCTTTTGCCTATCTATTGTTTGTTCTGCTCTATTTTCCCTGTGTTTCGGCCACATCGGCAGTATATCGCGAAACTAATGCCGGTTGGACTGCTTTTATTGCCTTCTGGACCACAGGAATGGCCTATATTGTTGCCACTTCCTTCTATCAAATCGCCACTTTTTCTCGACATCCGGGATTTTCTCTTTTTTGGATAGTCTTGATGGGTTTAACCGTAGTCGGGGTTTTATTCACCTTAAAAAATCTCCGTCCCCGAAAAATCAACCGTCCGGCAATTTAAAAGTAGGGTGGGTTAGGCGACAAAAAGCTAGGCAACTAACAAATTATTTAGATTCGCCGTAACCCACCGCAATCAAGCAACTTTTCTCGATTTTTTTCGCTTATAAACCATGATTTTAACCGATATACAGGCTTATCTTGCCAAAAATCAGAAAGCATCTCTGTCTGACTTATCTACACACTTTCGGATGTCAGCGGATGCCTTAAGTCCTATGCTCGATCGCTTGCTGAAAAAAGGGCGAATTCGCCTGATTTCCCTAGAAAAATGCGGAGGATGCAGCCGTTGTTCCCCGGAATCTATGGTTTTTTACGAATGGATTGAGGGCAATTCCACAGGGACAAACAGATAAAAGTTTAATACTACATAAGTGATCTAACTATTAAGATAAGTAGGTAGGTGTTGAAAACTTTCAGATCCCCCCGCCTATCGGCACCCCCCTTATCAAGGGGGGCAGGGGGGATCGAACCTAAAATCCATTTTTAATTTAATTATAACCAGCTACTTAACTATTAAGATAACTGCTGTATTACCAGTCGCTTTCAACTGGGATAGTTAATTTCTGGCGAGGAACCAAAGTCACTCAACCGCAGAACCTCAAGGTTGTATAATCTTTAAGAGTTATTAAGCTTTGTATCAGTTTGCTCGGCAGCATTTAATGAATATACTTTTGCTGACATCATCTTTAGGTTTACTCCTAGCGATCGCTATCGTCGTCTATTTTGTTTCCTCTCGCAAGTACCAATCGTCGGACTCGGTGGCCAATTCCTACGACCAATGGACCGAGGACGGGATTTTAGAATATTATTGGGGCGAACACATCCATTTAGGTCACTACGGTTCCCCACCAGAAAAAAAAGACTTTCTACAGGCAAAAGCCGACTTTGTGGCGGAAATGGTCTCTTGGGGAGGTTTGGATAAACTACCCGCCGGTGCAACTCTCCTCGATGTCGGTTGTGGTATTGGTGGCAGCAGTCGCATTCTGGCCCGCGAGTACGGATTTGCCGTTACCGGTATCACCATTAGTCCCAAACAAGTGGCGCGGGCCAAAGAACTAACACCCCCAGATGTAAATGCTCGCTTTTTGGTCGATGATGCCATGGCCCTTTCTTTTCCCGACGAGAGTTTTGATGTGGTCTGGTCAATCGAAGCTGGTCCCCATATGCCGGACAAAGCCGTTTTTGCTCGGGAATTACTGCGAGTTCTTAAGCCGGGGGGAGTCCTGGTGGTAGCGGACTGGAATCAGCGAGATGACCGTCAAAAACCGCTCAATTTCTGGGAAAGTCCTGTAATGCGCCAACTTTTGGATCAGTGGTCCCACCCCGCTTTTGCCAGCATCGAAGGTTTTGCCGAACAGTTAGCGGCCACGGGATTGGTAGATGGGGAAGTGATGACTGCTGACTGGACAAAAGCCACGGGGGCAGCTATTGTGACAACTTTAGCTAAAAGTTTCGGTAAACCGCCGAAAATGCAGTTAGAAAAGGTCGGTTTAGGAGCAGGGACAAAAGATTTACCGATTCCCAATCTTGTCCGGCTTTGGTTAGGGAAAAAAGAATCAGAAAAGCTAGATGAAAGCGAAACCGTGGCAGTTTTAGAAACTCAAATTGATGACTTAAATCCGCAAGCGATCGCCTATTTAAGCGAGGCTTTATTACAAGCGGGGGCTTTGGATGTATTTAGTCAAGCAATTACTATGAAAAAATCTCGTTTGGGGATACTTTTGACAGTAATTTGTGGCTTGGATAAAATTGCTATTTGCGAAAATATGATCTTTCAGGAAACCACAACTTTAGGCATTAGAAGGACAATTCAAGAGCGATCGATCTTAAAAAGAGAGATACAATCGATCGATACTGTCTATGGTAAAATTCGGCTAAAAGTTGCCTACAAAGAGTCAATTAATCAACCGATTACCGTACAACCAGAATACGAAGATTGTGCCGCTATTGCCCGTCAGCATCATCTACCTTGGCGATTTGTTCATCAAATGGCCTTGGCTATTTGGCAAGAAAAAAATCAGTCTTGACAGCAGGGCGATTTTCTCCTAAAACTGCTATATCCATTGTTCAAAAGCTATTTTCAGGAAAATAATCACAATTTAAAACCTGTTCTTGGGTAAAAGGACAATCAACCGGAAAAGTTTCTTTTGGTAAATTAGTTTCATTTACCGTCCCTCGCACTGCTTTTTGATAACATTCTGCGAAAATATCGGCTAAATAGGGTTTTAAGCTAGGACTATCCCTGAAAATAAGCTCTAATTGTTCTCTTTGTTCATCAATGGTATTTATCCAGCTATTAGTCCGTTTTTCTGGTTGATATTGCCATTTAAGTAAGTGCATCAAGAGAACTTTTAAACGACTGAATACCTCCCGTCTATTATTACGTCCCATATCGGATATTTCTTCGATTAAGTTATCTAAATCGAGGGCTGCTAAATTACCCTTTTTTAAGTGATTTACGGTTTGCTCAAGCCACAAGTTAAAATCTGTTTCATAAAGCTGAGATAATTGATTTTTCATGTTGATAATATCCCATTTAGAAGTGGGTGCTAACGGACTACTCTCTTAACTGTAACTGTTCAAGGGAGGTATCAGTAGGGGGAGCCGGTTGAGGTTCTGCCATTCGCAGTCGGATGTTAGCCAGCCCCATGTACAATCAAAAACACTAAATTTAACCAATAAAATAAGGACGCTGCCAATTGCGTCCTCAAGGTATCTGGAAAAGGCTTTTTTCCTAGACTTTCCGAGAGTAGTATTCCACTACTAACAGTTCATTAATCGAGAGGGCAATCCATTCTCTTTCCACAACGCCATTCACTTTGCCCACGAGGGTGTTTTTGTCAAATTCCAAATGACTCGGCAGGTTGGCTAAACCGGGGTATTCCATATTTCTTTTGACGAGATCCTGGGAACGCTCTTGATTTCTAACTCCAATCACATCACCCGGACGGCACTGATAACTGGCAATATCCACAACTCTACCGTTAACGGTGACGTGACCGTGATTGACTAATTGTCGCGCCCCCGGAATTGTCCCAGCCATACCGAGACGGAAAACGGTATTATCCAGACGCATTTCTAGGAGTTGCAGCAGTACCTGACCGGTGGAACCAGTAGCCCGGCGAGCTTTGCGGACATAGCGAATTAATTGTTTTTCGCTGACACCGTAGTTAAAACGCAGTTTTTGTTTTTCTTCTAGACGAATGGCATATTCTGAACGTTTTTTGCGGGCCTGGCCATGTTGCCCGGGTGCATAGGCACGACGGGCATTTTTACGGGTTAGGCCCGGTAATTCCCCTAAACGACGCACAACGCGCAAGCGCGGTCCTCTATAACGAGACATACAGACAGTCTGCTCCTATTTAAATTTATCCCAAAACTATTATCATAGCACAAATTAAGTAATTTAGTTGGGTGTGGGGAAGTGGGGTGTGGGGTATGGGGTGTGGGGTGTGGGGTGTGGGGAGTTTTCTCAGTGAACTGATAACTGATAACTGATAACTGATGACTGATAACTGATAACTGACTCCTGCCTCCTGATGGCAGGTGATGTATTTTTTTCATTAAAGATGAGGCTAATCTCCGCCATCTTAGGGCATACTGTGAGTGTAACGAAGCACTATATTATTCAGGTTGCTTTCCCACTCCTTCCCTAGCTGAATCTCTATCTTGGAGAAGCCATAAGCCATGATCGAAATGAAAGTCGCTGGAATTGCCCTAGACGCTATCACTCGCAGTCCCATTGTACTGCTGAAGGATGGTTCCGAGCGTCGCGCCCTACCTATCTACATCGGACAAGATCAGGCTAAGGCCATTATCACCGTCCTCGAACAACAAAAGTCCCCTCGTCCCCTTACCCACGATTTGATCGCTAATATTTTTAAAGCTTGGGACATGGATTTAGAAAAGATTATCATCCATTCTCTCCAGGATAATACTTTTTATGCTGTCCTCTGTCTCCAGCGCGGCGAAGTCAAAAAAGAAATCGATTGTCGTCCCAGTGATGCGATCGCTATTGCCCTGCGTACCAACAGTCCCATCTGGGTAATGGAAGAAGTGATCGCTTCTGCTTCTATTCCTGTTGATCGTGATGCGGATGAAGAGGAACGTCAAGCTTTTCGCAATTTCGTCTCCAATCTTAGCCCCTCAGACCTGATCCAACATCGCGGTGATTTTAGTGAGCAGTGATCTTGAAGCGGTCAGCCGTCAGCCGTCGGCTAGATAAAAATGATAATAACAGGGAAATTACGGAGGATTCAGGCTTAGTCTGGTAGATATTCTAAGTGGGAAGGCTTATCTAATCAGGAGTTGTCTGTGCCAGATGGATAAGCTGTACTGAATTTAAACTGCGTATTGAAATTTTTAGTACAAATGCTCAAACTGCCTCTCCCTGCTCCGCAGCTCTGGCGCTCCCTTGCAGTCTTAACGAGTATAGTCATTTCAAATAAGTGTGATACAGTCTAGACCGACAAAATCCTTAAAAACTCTGGGATTGATATTCTCAATTTTAATTGAAATGACTATAACTCTATAGTCACCGACTCGAAGCTTGAAAAGACCAGTCAAATTAGCACTGAAAGCTTGAGGACTAAAATTGGCAAAATTGTCCGACAACAGGCGAACTTTACCGAAAATTTGCTCTTGAATAATTGCAGGGAGTGCTGCTAAATCAGCGATTGCTTCGGCTGTAAATTCTACCAAGTTAGGATATTACCAATTTAAGCCTAGTTTTTAAGCTACTTCCTCGGCTGAAATCCCCCTTTCTCCCTTTTCAGTCCGTCTTAGAGAGTCAAGAAATTGCTGCTTAATTTCAAGTTTCACTTTTTTGTCTTGGTCAGACTCGAGTAGGATAGATTGGATAGTTTCGGCAACTATAATCTTCTCAAAGCAACGATTGGGTCTAATTTAGCGGCACGATGAGCGGGAACAACACCGAAAATTAGACCGATGGCACTAGAAACTCCTAAAGCGAGAATTATCGCAGGGATTGAGACACTGGTGGTTAAAGCGGCAAAAATTCCCGCTAGATACATTCCTTGAATGCCGACAAAAATCCCGATAATTCCGCCAGTGGTGGCTAAAATCACCGACTCAATGAGAAATTGACCTTTTATATCCCCTTCTTTGGCTCCTAAAGCCTTTCTTAACCCGATTTCTTGGGTTCTCTCCGTGACTGACACGAGCATAATATTCATGACACCGATTCCCCCGACAAAAAGGGAAATACTAGCGATCGAGGCTAACATTCTAGTTAAACTATCGTTAGTTTCTTTAGCCATTTCTAAGACTGCGGTTTGGGGGAAAACCTGCACATAATTCTCATCGCTGACCTGATGACGCATTTGCAGCAGGTTGCTAATCTGAAACTGAGCGGCTTTAATTTGGGCAGAGTTTTTGGCCAAGACAGAAATATGAGTCAGGGGAATGCCATAGATAGCTCTGCGGCCTTGAACCTGATTAGACATGGTAGTTAGGGGAATTAAGGCTCGATCGTCCTGATTAGCCTCAAATAAGGAGCCTTTCGCCTGTAAAACTCCAATAACTTGAAAACTAAGATTGCCGATGCGAAGATTTTCGCCGACGGGATTGCGATTACCAAAGAGATTTTTGGCTAATTCCGATCCCAAGACAATCACGCGATTATCCCGTTTCAGGTCAGATTCCATAATAAATCTACCTTTAGATAGTTGACGGTTACGCACGTTTAGGTACTCGGCTCCCACCCCAATCAGGGGGCTATTACTGGTTCTATTACCGAAGGATAGGATTTTTTTACCGCTCAATTCCGGAGAAATGGCGGCAATGGCGGGAACTTGAGATGCGATCGCTTGAGCATCTTCGTAGGTGAGGGGCCGGGGATTCGGAATTGTCCGCCGGACATTGCGCGAGGAGGTGGAAACAAATAAAACATTCGGTCCGAGGGCTTCAAACTGCTCGAGGGCGACTTTTTGCGCTCCTTCACCCACTCCCACTAGGGCAATGACGGAGGCGTTACCGATAGCAATTCCCAGCATAGTCAGACCACTACGCAGTTTATTGCCCATCAAAGCGGAAAAAGCCATTTTCAGGTTTTCGAGCATTTCCATGGTTGGTTACATTCAGTGATCAGTAAACAGGGATAAAGATAAAGATAACTAACTAACTAATTAACTTAAAACTTACATCTGATAACTGATAACTGATAACTGATAACTGATTAGCGGGCAGAGATTTGGATTGTTTCCGGTTTGCTTAAATCGCCAGTAATAGTTAAACTGCGCTGATTAGCGTGGAGATGACGGACGATTTTATAGATAGGTTCAACTTGGTCACTAGCTCCGATTTTGGCCGCTAGTGTGGTTAGGTCGAGAGAAGTTCCCGTTTCCCGGACAACTTGCACGATTTTTCTTTGTAAATCCAGAATAGAAGCGGCGGCTTTTTTTCCTGCTTCTACCCCGGGTTGATGGTAGGCGTTAATGTTAACTAAACTAGCATAGAAACTAACGGCCCGTTCGTAGAGGGCAATTAAGGCCCCTACCTGACGGGGAGTAACCTCTGGGATCGTGATAGTGATAGAGTGACGACTGTTTTCGTATAAAGCTTGTCGAGTACCTTGCAGTAATCCTGAGAGGAAATCGCCGGCAGTGGAGCCGGTTTCCACTTCGATGGAATCTCCTTGTCGGTCTTTTAACACTTCAATAAAAGTGGCGAAGAAATTGGGAATCCCTTCGCGTAATTGTTGAACGTAGGCGTGTTGGTCCGTGGAACCTTTGTTACCATAGACGGCGATACCTTGGTACACCTTATTACCATCGAGGTCTTTTTCTTTACCGAGAGACTCCATGACCAATTGTTGCAGATAGCGGCTAAAGAGATAGAGACTGTCTTTGTAGGGCAGAATCACCATATCTTTCTCTCCCTTGCCGTTGCCCTCATGATACCAAGCTAGAGCAAGTAGGGCGCTAGGATTTTTTTTCAGGTTATGGACGCGGGTGGCGATGTCCATTTCTTTGGCCCCGGCTAACATTTCATCAATGTCGATACCCTGCAAAGCGGCCGGGAGAAGACCGACAGCGGATAGTTCTGATGTACGACCACCGACCCAATCCTGCATGGGGAAACGAGTTAGCCAATCTTGGGCGTATTTGTCCAGTTGGCTACCAGGCATAGTGACGGCGACTGCGTGTGGCGGAAAGTCTAAATCTTGTTTTTCGTAAGCGTTGCGGACTTCTAACATTCCGTTTCTCGCTTCGGGAGTGCCGCCAGATTTACTGGTGACGATAACCAGGGTGGTAGCTAGGGGTAAATGGCCTAGGGTGCGATCGATGCCTTTGGGGTCGGTATTATCAATAAAAGCAATCTCTAAGGGGGGATTAAGGGGGGATAGAGCCTCGGCAACGAATTGGGGACCCAAAGCAGACCCCCCGATGCCTACACAGAGAATATGGGTGAATTTTGAC
Source organism: Microcystis sp. M144S2 (assembly GCF_020246065.1). NCBI lineage: Bacteria > Bacillati > Cyanobacteriota > Cyanophyceae > Chroococcales > Microcystaceae > Microcystis > Microcystis sp. M144S2. Next base: position 9,826 of record NZ_JADBTR010000090.1, on the reverse strand, counting down.
CGATTGGGTGGCTTAATCGCTCCGGAGTGAATTTTCTTGACAAATTCTTTGATCTGTGCTAGGGGTTCGGTGATTTCGGCCCGCAATTCCTGGTTAGGAGCGAGTTCAGGAGCGCGCAGCCAGTAGTGGCCGACCATACGCTGTTCGTCGGGATTGGCGATCGCACCCTGTTCTAAAGCTGCCATATCTTGGAAAGCACGCTCGAATTTTGCTTCTAGACCTTTGAGAAAAGCCTCATCGAAGGGAATCCGACTGACATCGAGATAAAGTTCTAGGTTAGGGTGATAGTATAACCAATCTTGGTAACGTTGCCAGAGTTGCAGATTATCCATAAAAAAAAGCGAAATTTTTGTTTAATTACTCGTTTAGGGGAGATAGGATTCTATCCTCTCCAATCATCATACAGGTAGTTTTAGACTAGAAGATGACGGTTAAGCATATATTAGGGGTTGGCAAAATACTAACAGTGACGGAACTATCCCCTAATTGTTCGGTTTGCTGGTTTTGGCTGTTGATTTTTTAACTGGTTCTATGGCTATCTACTCATCCCCTCTCAAAATCGGTAACTTAGAAGTGCATAGCCGCGTCTTGCAATCACCTTTATCCGGTGTCACCGATTTAGTGTTTCGGCGCTTGGTGAGACGCTTTGCTCCTGATTCGATGCTCTATACCGAGATGGTCAACGCGACAGAAATCTCCCAGCTGCAAGAGTTACCGCAATTGATGGTTATCGGGGACAAAGAACAACCAATTAGTATGCAGTTATTTGATTGCCGTCCCGATTTTATGGCTGTGGCGGCGAAAAAAGCGGTTAAAGAAGGAGCGATGACCATCGATATTAATATGGGTTGTCCTGTTAATAAAATTACTAAAAAAGGCGGCGGTTCTTCGCTTTTACGACAGCCAGAAATTGCCGAGCAAATTGTTAGGGAAGTGATGGGAGCGGTATCGGTGCCAGTAACGGTGAAAACTCGCTTGGGATGGAACGCTCAGGAGATTAATATTATCGATTTTGCCCGTCGTTTAGAAGATGCGGGAGCGCAAATGTTGACCCTGCACGCACGCACTAGGGAACAGGGTTATCACGGGCCGGCCGATTGGCAATGGATTAAACGGGTGAAGGAGGTTTTATCGATTCCTGTCATTGCTAATGGTGATATTGTTTCTGTGGAAGCGGCGATTAATTGTTTGGAATTTACCCGGGCCGATGGGGTGATGTGTTCGCGGGGAACCCTCGGTTATCCCTATTTGGTGGGGGAAATCGATTATTACCTCAAAACAGGCAAAAAGTTGCCGAAACCCACCTCTATTGACCTGTTAAGCCTAGCTAAAGAGCATTTACAGGGGCTATGGCTATACAAGGGACAACGCGGTATTTGGCAAGCGCGGAAACATCTGGCTTGGTATTGTCAGGATTTTACCGGTGCGGCGGTTTGGCGCGATCGTTTTTCGCGGATCGAATCCCTGGGGGAAGGCTGTGATTTAATTGATAGAGCTATTGCCCAATTAAACCTTGAAAACGAGAATATTTACAGATAACGATCGCACTCACAGGACGCAAACAACCTTTGCACCTTAACAATAAATTGGAATCGTTCCGGTACAGTAAGTTTGTGGGCTAGTCTGCATTTCATTAGTGAGTGCTATTAACGCTGTCAGCTTGGATATCTGAAAATTGATCACCTTGCTGATTACTTAGCCCAATAATATCTTCAATTAAAGTAAATACGGATTCAAACTGATCGAAGTCTTTCTTAGTACCATTGGTACATAACCATTCACAAAGATTCCGCTTCTCAGACTTATTGATCTCACAAATCTCTGGCTGAATCTCAGGTTTTCCACGAACAGTCTTTTTCACCTCTGGAGTTACATCGAAAAACTGGGGACGCAATTCCCGAAGGTTATTAATTGTGCTTGCTGGAATTAAGTTTTCAATTCCTTTTGAAATTGGGCTGTTAGAAACTGTAGGAATAACACGCTTTTTAACCATCTGCTTGTCAGAGTTCTCTTTTTTTGTGTCGCAATCGTAGATCAAGCCAACAATTTTTGGTAAAGCTATCATCAACCTGTTATTAGTGTAACTTTTCCAAATATTATCCAGACCTCCAAATCCGCCAGCATCATATAACTCAATTTGGTTTAGTATTAATTTTTTATCAAGAAGTGAAGCAGCTTTATGCAAATATTGGATATCATAATCACCCTCAACAAAGATAACTGGTTTTTGGGCTTTTTCTACCTCAGATTTAATTTTTTCTCTAAAGATATTTGATTCTTTATAAGAATCAAAAGCAGATTGAAATTCCTCAAATTCTTCAACACCAATCTTCACCCCTGCTGGAAGAGACAAAATTTCAAATCCAGTATCGCCAAATTGTGTTTTCATTCCCAACAAAAATAATGGTGAGTGAGTGGTGAGAATAAACTGAACTTTCGGGAATAGTTGAATAACTGCCGGTAAGAGATTGCACTGTAAATCGGCGTGTAAATGTGCATCAACCTCATCAATAATAACTACTCCACTCACATCTTCTAATTTTTCAAAGGATGCACCGGACATATCAAAGTCACGCAGAATCGATAAGACAATATTGAGAATTGAAGTTTGACCTGTTGAAAGCTGAAAAATATTAGGGATGAATACCGTCTCATTCTTCATAATAGATACTGTGCGATTCTGCCGAGGTCCAATTCCCAAACGAACATTCTCATCAGTTCTAAAAATCAGTTGAATAAGCTTTGTGATAGCATTCCAAATGTTGTTAGCTGTTCCCAGGTATCTTGCTTGAAGTAGATCTAAAGCGATGTCAAGAAGCCAATTTTTAGATACAGTGAGTGGTGATTGCTGAATGATCTGGCGGTTTGAAACTCTATTTATTCTTGTACGTTCGATGAATTCTGCCGTCGCTTTAAGATTTTGAGCATTTAACCAGGCTGGTTGTTCAAAACGATTTGCTGGAAAGTATAAGACGCAGTTGTTCTGAAATTGTTTTGAGACCTCTACTGGATTATTAATGAGATTTGCCTTGAACATTGATGCTTCATGTAAAGGAATCTCTTCAAACAAACTGTCAATTTCTGGATCACCGAAGTTTTTTACATAATCTTCTCTTGAGTGAGCAAGCTGCAACTCATAGCAACTAAAATCAGTGCCAAAGTTCACCCTCGCATAATAGTACGTCGATCCATTTCTTATGTATTGAGGACTGCGAAGTTTATAAACTTTACCTTCTTCCACTTCCGCATCATCAAAAGCAATCTGCTGTGCATTCATTAGAGCATTCAACAAGTAGGAAAGAAAAATACTCTTCCCAGAGCCGTTTGTGCCGACTAAGATAAGCGGTTTAGGGTTATCATTGCTGAAGGAAAAGTCGTAGTTGATTTTTTCAATTAATCCGATGTTTCTCAGAGTAATGTGCTTAAAGTACATAAAACCAGTTAGATTTACTAGAGCCAAAAAAGTCGTTTACTGAATTTGTCACTAACTAACAGTTTATTTTATGTCTCTGAAGATTGTCCACCTAACGGTTGAACTGACCAGCTATCATCAACCTTGAATGATATTATTAGTCTAACTCTCGGTACGGTGCAGTGATTGGTTAGACAGATGGACTTTAAATGAAGTTTATGGAGATTTACACTCTCTCTCTGGGATCATGGCTGTAATCATGATGTTACGCAATGTTCCAGCAGGTAAATCTCTCCCTTGATGGTAAGGTACGATAACTTGAGTATCTTGATCCCTGCCACGCCATTTTCTATGACTACCCTTCTGAGAGATCAGTTCAAAGTTATACTTGCGTAATATGCGCTCAACCTCGTCAGCATTCATTCTCCTGAGTCGAGTCATCCCACCATCACCTCACGGATTACTGCTCCGGGTAGAAGGTCGATAGCATCAGGTTGTAAATAAAGCTCGATCGCTTCGCGTATATTATTGAGAGCTTCCTCTTGTGTAATACCGACAGATGTGCATCCGGGCAGTTCCGGACACCAAATTGCCCATTCGTTTGTATCGGGATCGGGTTCAAGTATCACTCGCCATTTCATAGGGACTAAATCCTTAGAGAACTACCCAAGATGATAACAGATGGACTTCTTCTTGGCAGTTCTTTATTTGTTCTAACAAACTTGGCGGTAACTCTCCTTCAAAAAGTTTTTGCCAATAGGTAAAGATATTATGAGCCGTTGATTCACTCACTTGAAACATTAGTCCTAAGATTTGAAAGCTTAGATGATGTCTTAAATAAACCAACATTAGAACAATTTGTTCCTCTTCTGATAATTTAGGAGGTGTTCCGCTTCCTGGTTGATTAATCCTAATTTTGGTTTTTTCGATTTCTGATTGGTTTTTCCGATGTATAAGTTTCCCAAGTGCCATCAGTTGTTCTAGTTTTTGGTAGTCAATTCCTAATAGTCTTTTAGTGTGTTTCGGATATTTGTGAATGTATTCCCAAGTGTAGTTTTTTATGGCTTTTTTTGAATCACTATTTGTTTTATTACATCCTATTATTGTGATTTAATTAAATTAGGTCTAGGTCTATTTTGGGAGCTACTACTTGCCAGTATTATCTGTTGTCATGAGAGTTTTTCTTATTTTCTTTGTCCTTGTTTTTTAGTACGGAATGTGGGTTATACTTATAGCGTAGCTAATTTGCATGAGTAGGCTTCGGCCGTGAGACTTCGGACGTTCGGCGAGCTCAGTCGAGCGGACGGTGAGGCTTCGACGGTGAGCTCAGCCGAACCGCCTGTCGAACCGCCGCGTGAGCTTTTGTCGAACGCTCAGTAGTTCGACAAGAGTTCGGCGAGGCTCACTCGAGCCGCTCACTAACACGAACGCTCAGCCGAACGGTCTTCACCCGACATTTAAAATAAATTAAGGTCATCTGGCCGCAGTCGGTTTTAACCGACTGAAAATATTACCTGGTCTGAGGAGCTTTTTAAATTGACAGACGATCGCGTTTATTGGTTAGCATGGTCAAGTATTGCTGGAGTTGGGCCAATTTCCCTAAAGCGACTCTATCAGCATTTTGGCAGTGTCGCTGTGGCCTGGAATGCCACCGATACTGCGATCGCAGAAGGGGCGGGATTTGGCAAAAAGTTAATGGTAGCGGTACGGGAAGGGCGATCGCAAATTGACCCAGAAGCTCTTTTCGCCGAACATATCCAGAAAAATCCCCTTTTTTGGACTCCTAGCGACCCAGAATATCCCCGCTTTCTCCGGGAAATTCCCAGTCCTCCCCCCTTACTTTACTATCAAGGAAAGGTCAATTTAGAGGAAAATCAGGGAAATATCCCCACCGTCGCCATTGTGGGTACTCGTAACCCCACGGATCACGGCAGGCGCTGGGCGCGGCGCTTAAGTACCCTTTTGGCCCAACAGGGATTTACTATTGTTTCTGGTATGGCCGAAGGAATTGATGGAGAGGCGCACCAAAGCTGTTTAAAAGCAGGGGGAAGAACGATTGCCGTCTTGGGAACGGGGGTCGATGTGGTTTATCCTAGTCGTCATCGGCAGCTACACGCGGACATCCAAAAGCAGGGTTTAGTCATTAGTGAACATCCCGCCGCAACTCAACCGAATAAAGCCCATTTTCCCAGTCGTAATCGCATTATCGCCGGTTTAAGTCGCGCGACTATTGTTATCGAGGCCCCCGAAAGGTCTGGCTCCCTGATTACGGCCAGTTATGCTAACGAATTTGGCGGCGATATCTATGCTTTACCCAATTCTCCCGATATTGCTGCCGCTAGGGGTTGTTTACAACTGATTCATCAGGGAGCGGAAATTATCGTTTCTGAGGAGAAATTATTAGAAATGTTGGGGGCAATTCCCACCGCGAACCAATCCGCACCGGTTAATCTCTCCCCTTCACTCCCTCTAGAGACATCCCCAGTCGTTAATGCTGCTCCTCCAGTCAATCTAGAACCTAGACTAGCACAAGTGTATCAGTTATTTGACAGAGATGCCCTGTTGTTTGACATTATCGTTGAAAAAATGCAAATCCCCACCTCAGAAGTGGCGGGGATCTTATTGGAATTAGAATTAATCGGTTTAGTGACTCAGTTACCCGGTATGCGTTACCAGAAAACCTAGTCAACTCCTCTACAGGTGTTTATCTATGGTGGTAGCTAAAGTGGTTTTCGGTACAGCCCCGACCACCGTATCAACTTTTTGACCTTCTTTGAAGATCATCAGAGTAGGAATACTGCGAATCCCGTACTGACTAGCGATAATGGGGTTTTCGTCGGTGTTGAGTTTCACCACCTTGACTTGCCCTTCGAACTGTTTGGCAATTTCTTCGACAACGGGAGCCACCATTCGACAGGGGCCGCACCAAGGAGCCCAGAAATCCACTAGGACAAGGTCGGCACTATCTAAAACTTCATCTTTAAAGGTGGCATCTGTAACGGCAGTAACGGCAGTAACCTCTGACATACTTAAGAAATCCTCTAGTAATCACGGTTATCTAGAATACACAAAAATTTCATTCTAGAGATTCGTGGTGCGATGTTGACATTCCACTGGTGAAAAGGACGAGAACTAGCTCTAAATCCACTATAGAGGCCTTAACTTGCATCAGAGGTAGCTTCTTGGATTAATTTCACAAGGGGTATTCTTCTATTTTATAACCCTAGAGGCTCTATTTTGACTTTTTTTTGATAAAGTTTTGTAATATTGCCCGAGTCAAGGATGGGTGATGGCAGCCAGATAAAATTTTCTGGAAGAAAAACCCGAAAAGTCAGCGATTTTATCTAGGCTTAACCTGAGTTTGATTATGATCAGCACAAGCCCCTCCTAATTGAGCTTTTTTATGAAAATTCTGGTCTTAAATGCGGGATCGAGCAGTCAAAAAAGTTGTTTGTACGATTTAGAGTTTCTCCCTGGCCATCCTCCGCAACCAATTTGGCAAGCGGGGATCGATTGGACAGTTAACCCTGATTACGCGGTTTTAACGGTAAAAGCTCAGGGAATTAAACAGGAAATTAATCTTTCTAGTCAGGATCGTCCGGCAGGAATTGCTCGGATGTTAGATACCTTAGTCACTGGCGAAACTAAGGTAGTAGCCAACCTCGCCGACATTAGTATAGTCGGTCATCGAGTTGTCCATGGTGGCACGGAATATTCCCAGGCTACCATGATCACTCCCCAGGTCAAAAAAACGATTAAAAAGCTGATTTCCCTGGCTCCTAGCCATAATCCCGCTCATTTAGAAGGAATTGAGGCAATCGAGCAAGTTTTGGGCGATGTTCCTCAAGTAGCAGTGTTTGACACCGCTTTTCATCGTTCTATCCCTCCTGAGTCTTCTCTTTATCCCATTCCCTACCAATGGAGTGAACTGGGAATCCGTCGCTATGGTTTTCATGGCACCAGTCATCAGTACTGCTCCCAACGGGCCGCCGAATTGTTGGGAAAACCCCTAGAATCCTTGAAAATGGTGATCTGTCATCTGGGAAATGGTGCTTCCCTATCGGCAGTCAAGGGGGGTAAAAGTATCGATACTACTATGGGGTTTACTCCCCTAGAGGGATTGATGATGGGAACCCGCAGCGGTTCGATCGATCCAGGGATTCTGATTTATCTAGAGCGAGAATATCAATACAATCCCGATAGTTTAAATGGCTTACTCAATAAAGAATCTGGTTTAAAGGGAATTTCGGGTATTTCTGGGGATATGCGGGCAATTACCACGGCGATAGACGAAGGCAACGAGAGGGCAAAATTAGCATTTGAAATGTATATTCATCGTCTGAAAAGTTTAATCGGATCGATGATCGCTTCTCTGGAGGGGTTGGATGTGTTGGTATTTACGGCAGGAATCGGCGAAAATTCAGCTTTAGTACGGGAAAAAGCCAGTCAAGGCTGGTCTTTTTTGGGTTTAGAGTTAGATTTAGCTAAAAATGCCGCTCGTCCCCGGGATGAGGATATCGCCACCGAGACATCTAAAGTGCGAGTGATGGTAATTGCTACGGCGGAAGATTGGGCGATCGCACGAGAATGCTGGCATTTATCCCCATAGATCCTTACCTTTGGCCATTCTCTTTTGGCTTTTCCGCTGCGGGAATCTCCATAATTGGATGGTTGAGAGCAATCATCAAATGGTCTCCCTCTTGGCTAATACTGCTCGGACTGCTGGCCATTTGTGAGAGGGGATCGTTGCGTCCCGAGACGAAGTAGGAGCCAATAGCGATCGCCATGGCGGTGAAAATTGCGCCACCATAAACATAATATTGTCGACGACGCTGACCATCGACTTTTCTGAACACCTGTTCTGCCAATCGGTCGCTGGCAATAGTAACCGGTGCGGGAATCTGCCTTAAATTAGTTTGTAATCCCAAGAGCTGCCGATAGAGTTTTTTAGCGGCAGCATCATGGTCTAACCAATGCTGAACTAGCTTTCTTTCCTCTACCGTTACTTCGTTATCAATATAGGCGCTAATTAAATCGAAACGATGACTTTCCTCGTTATCCTCATCTAAAAACAAAATATCCTCGGCTGCGGAGTTGCAATCGCTGTCATCGTGACGTAACAAAGACTTGATCCATTGAACGTCTTCGGGTTGATAATTATTCATGGTTGACCTCGACCAGAAGCGATCGGTATGCAATCACTTTTTACCAGCACGGAGCTAGTTAAATTTAACGACTCCTCACTTCGGCCGTTAGTGCCGAATCACCACAATATTCTTTAGCCTTCTGTAAAATAGGGCTGTAAAACAGATTGTAATTTAGCGCGAGCGCGAGCAATGCGAGATTTAACAGTTCCTAAAGAAACTCCCGTCATCTCGGCAATTTCTTCGTAGGCCATCCCTTCAATTTCCCGGAGAATAATAGTTGTCCGAAAAGCTTCTGGTAAATCAGCGATCGCCGCTTGTAATTGATCGTAGAATTCGTGGGTGGTGAGATGTTCATCGGGACTGGGGTAATCGGACTCGATATCCCAATCGATTTCGCCATCTTCCACGCGTCGGGGAGCATCGAGAGAAATGGGGTGATTAACCCGCTTGCGTTTCCGCAATTCGTCGTAAAAAAGATTAGTAGCAATGCGACTTAACCAACCGCGGAACTTGAGGGGTTCATGGAGACGGTTAATATTGCGATAGACGCGAATCCAGACCTCTTGAGCCAAATCAGCGCGATCTTGCCAATCGGGAGCCAAATGATAGAGTAATTTATCAATATGAGCTTGATAGCGCCGCAGCAGTTCCGCAAAAGCTGCTCGATCGGGCTGGCACCCTTCCTGACAGCGTGCAATTAGATCGTAGTTGGAGAGTTTGTCAGGGGACACGGGGTTTTGAGACTTTTTGGCCTCAAGTGACCAAGATGCTGGAATCGATTGACTCATGGGATTTCCTCTAGGGATATAAACTCCTCACTCAGAGCTTGAGGACGGGAGAATTCAGTAAAGGTTCCCGAAAATAAATAATTTTTTTCCCATATTTTGATTCTAACCGATCGAACCGAGTTGCTGGACTGGGATTTGAGCGGGGCATTCAATCTCGTTCGACCACGGGGCTGAAAACCTTACTAAGCAGTTATTTCAGCTACTGCATCCCTATTTGATGCCTAAACAGTTCCCACCTATGAGAAACGCTATCACCGCCATCAAGAGCTAATTAGAACAAAATTACTAGATAAAAACAGCCCACCAGAAAAAGGGTAAATAGCTGAAAGGCTTACGTGGCAAGGGATAGAAAAAAGATCAAAAAATTTTGCCAAAAGGGGTTGACAAACTAGGGGAAGTTAGATACATTGGTAAATGCGCGGTTGAAGCAAAGCGAAAGCGAAGCGAAACAAACGACGCTGGAACCTAGACAAAACAAT
>NZ_JADBTR010000009.1:0-7859 GCF_020246065.1 Microcystis sp. M144S2 | reverse complement strand
TTTGCCCATGTTATTGTCTTGCGCCACCGGTAGCGAACAGTTTTTAGGGAGTGAAGCGATCGCATCTTACGCCACAGCTAAGGCCGTGATCCTGCCGATTCCCTACGAGGCCACCACCACCTATCGCAAGGGTTGTGAAACCGGGCCGGCGGCGGTGATTACCGCTTCCCAACAATTGGAAGCCTATGACGAGGAACTTAAGAGGGAAACCTGTTTAGAAGTGGGCATCTATACCCATGAGGCGATTGCAGATACCCGTCAGCAACCGCAATTGTCCGCCGAGGAGATGTTAGCCGTCACCACAGCTACAGTTTCCCGTCTAATTGCCGATGATAAATTTGTCGTCGCCGTCGGGGGTGAACACGCTATCACCACGGGAGTAGTACAAGCTTATCGACAGGCTTTATCTGACCCTTTTACTGTGGTTCAAATTGATGCCCATGGCGATATGCGTTTTGAGTACGAAGGCTCCCACCATAACCACGCCTGTGTGATGCGTCGGGTGTTAGAAATGGGTTTACCGACCTTACCCGTGGGAATTCGGGCTATTTGTCGGGAAGAAGCGGAATTAATCGCTAAACAGCAGATTCCCGTGATTTGGGATCGAGATATCGCCGGTGATCCGAATTGGATCGAAAAAGCGATCGCCAAAATTACCACCGAGAAGGTATTTTTAACCATAGACGTGGATGGCATCGATCCCGCTTTAATTCCGGGGGTGGGAACACCGGAACCGGGGGGGTTAAGTTGGCATCAAACCCTAAACTTTCTCCGTCGTCTTTTCCAAACTCATCAGGTGATTGGCTGCGATGTGATGGAATTGGCTCCGATTAGTGATTCGGTGGTCTCGGAATTTACCACTGCCAAGTTAATTTATAAGTTAATTGGCTATCAATTTACTTTCTAGGGGCTTGCCTAATTAGGAGCAATCGTGTTATAATAGCGATCCGTGCGGACGTATAGCTCAGTTGGTTAGAGTACATCGTTGACATCGATGGGGTCACTGGTTCGAATCCAGTTACGTCCATAAATTATCTGCCCTAGTCTTGGTCATAACCTTCATTTCTAATGATAGGATGAACGATCGAAGCTCTCCAGACAAATCCTATGACTAGCTTACTGCGCGACTTTTGGTATGTGGCCACACCGGCAAATAAACTGAAACCCGGTCAGCTAATGGCCAAAAAAATGCTAGGTGAACCGATTGTTGTTGGCAGGAGAGAGGATGGAGAAGTGTTCGCATTGCGGGATATTTGCCCCCATCGTGGCATTCCGCTGCACCATGGCTGGATTGAAGGGGATGGGGTGTACTGTTGCTATCATGGCTGGAAATTTAATACTAGCGATGGCGTTTGTTCTGAGATCCCCTCATTAACGGAACACGATCGCCTTGATATTAGCAGAATTTGTGTCACCAGTTATCCCTGTCGTGAAATACAAGGTCATATCTGGGTGTTTATTCCGGCAGACTCAAAAAGAGAAATTAATCGAGAAAATCTGCCCCCTGTGCCGACTATTGCCGATTTTGGCAAACTTACCCCCAAAATAGCCGAAACTATCACTTTTGACTGCAATATTGACCATGCAGTGGTGGGATTGATGGATCCGGCCCACGGTCCCTACGTTCATACTTCTTGGTGGTGGCGCAGCGGTCCGCGCCAATTTCGGGTCAAAGAAAAACAATACGAACCTGTTCCCCTCGGTTTTCGTCTTGCCCCCTATGATATGCCAGTAAGTGCGAAACCCTATAAAATTTTGGGTAATAAAGTATCGATTGAAATTGTTTTTGAATTGCCCTCGGTGCGTACAGAAATACTGCGAGGCGATCGCCATTTGGCCTGTGCTTTTACGGCAATTACTCCCATCGATGAAAATCACTGCGAAGTCCATCAAAGTTTATACTATACGATTCCTTGGTTGGCATTTTTAACCCCTCTTTTGCGTTATTTAACCCTACAATTTCTTAAACAGGATCGCGATGTGGTAATTAAACAACAGGAAGGACTTAGTCATCATCCGGCTTTGATGTTAATTGATGATGCCGATACCCAGGCCAAATGGTATTATCGCCTTAAGCAAGAATACGAAAAATCTCAAGCAGAAAAGCGGGATTTTGTCAACCCCATTAAAGCACAAATTTTACGGTGGCGTAGTTAGAATTTGATGATTTTATTTAGGTTCTCACTAAGGATTTATTGACACTGGTTTCAATTTGATAAATAGAGGAAAGGACGCTGCCTTGATGATTATTGACTAGATCGTATTTGACTTCTTGTAAATAATTAAAAATGGCATCTCGCAGAATCGGTTTTTCAATGTTTACCGTGTGCTGATAGTCCCATAAATCCCACACTATCAAACCAATTCCCACGATTGGATCGATTAATTCTGCCCCAAAACTACTCGCTACTGCTCCACCGGTTTTAGTGGCAATTTTCGCCCCCGTTTTTCCCGCTAGGGACAAATAAACTGTGCTGCCCACTTTCATCACTGGAATCAGAGATTTAACTCCCAAAGCAGTGGCACCACCGACTAAAAGTTTGATTGATGTGTTAGAAATATTGCCCTCGGTATCTTGAATTGTTATGGCTATATCACTAAGATAACGGTCCCATTTGCCTTGGGGAATTTGATAACTGGCCTGTATATTTGCCAATTCATTGCTTAAATTATTGACATATAAATTAACGGCATCTCTAGTAATTCTCTCTAGACGCAATTGGGCCTCTTGGGGACGAATTACCCTTTTAGTAAACTCGGTTTGAATAGTTTTGGTCAAATTTTCTGCCACCACCTGTTCTGGGGGTGGATTATCTGTATTGACCCAGTGAGCGATCGAGGAGTATAATCCACTTAAAAAGGCCTTGCCCTCAAATTGTTTTTGATTGAAATAGTTAAAATACCAAGGCAAAAAACCCTGATCTACTCGTGTCATCAACTCCTCCACCCATCCCTCAATTTCTCCTAGGGCGAAGTTTTGAGAATTTGCTCTCGCTGTCTGTAAAGCTTGGCTAATTTCTCGATCGATTTGACTGTTAGATTTTTGGGGTATAGTGATGGGAATCTCTAGGTTAGTTTCGGTAGCAACCCTAGTTTTTAACGGTTCATTGCCGGCAGTTCCTAGCCAAATTTTCCCTAAAAGAGGCACGATAACCACTAGAACAACTATAGCCCAAATTAACGGGGTGATCGCCTTAATCAGTTGACTGATCGCCTGAATGCGGTTAGTTTTTTCACTATACTGAGGTGGCTCAATATTCTCTTGTGAATCTGGCCTGGAGTTCATCAGCTAACCTACTTAAAATTATTAGATCATCGTTCTCGAAAAACCGCAGAAACCCCAAATTTCCGAGCGGTAAACTGGAGAAGCCATTATCGGGTAGAAGACAGCCAAGACCCGATAAATATCGGCAATTTCAGCGAATTTCTGCCTTCATCCGCTCAAGGGTTTGCTGCATTTGGTCGAACATCATTTGCGGAGTCATGCCAAATTGACCTAATTGGGTTTTTAGCTGTTCTACAGTCATTTGGGCGGAGAAATCCTCAGATAACTCGAAACGCTTCATAAATATCTTGTAGCGTTCCATTAACTCCTCCATCCTATCGATAAAGATGATTTTGCCCTCTCGATCGAATTTACCGTACTCGCTGCCCAGTTGTGTGAGAGACTGGTAATCCTCAAATAGCTGTCTAGCTTCCTGTTGAACCACTTCTGAGTCAAAGAATCCCATAATCTTAAAACGGCTTATCGTCGATAGTTATTCTCCATCCCATTTTATTTTAGCTGGGGAAAAAGTCTAGCTCCAACCCATTTACGGATTACCGTATTGGGGAAATTGAGAGGACCACAAACGGCCCCCCCGTCGCGGTTTAACCGTTGTCTCAGGGAGTTTAAGATTAAAAGTGAAAAATCAAAAATTGTCCTTTAACTGCCCCACAGTGGCTATTTCGCTCAATTTAGGCCGCAGCCCTTATAATTTGCCAAAACGACGATGACGACCCTGATAATCTTTTAAAGCGCGGTGAAATTGCACTCGATCGAAATCGGGCCAGAGGGTGTCAGTAACGTAGATTTCCGCGTAGGCCATTTGCCAGAGTAAAAAATTACTAATTCGCATTTCCCCACTACTGCGAATTAACAGATCTGGGTTAGGAATCCCGGCAGTATAAAGATACTGTTCAAAGAGAGATTCATCGATCGCTTCCGGGGAGATTAAACCCTGTTGCACCTGACGAGCGATCGCTTGACAAGCTTGCACAATTTCCTCTCGGCCACCATAATTAGTAGCTACCGTAAATTGAATACCGGAATTTTTGCTAGTTTCTGCTTGAGATTTAGTAATTTCCCGTCTTAAAGACTCTGGCAAGGCTGATAAATTACCAATAAAGCGAATTTTGACATTTTCCTGCATCATTTCCTCTAATTCGCGCCGCAAAACCCGCTCGAATAGAGTCATTAAAAACTCTACTTCTTCTAGGGGACGACCCCAATTTTCCGTAGAAAAAGCATAAGCGGTTAAAGCGGGAATCCCCCAGTCACGACAACAGCGCAGCAAGTCTTTGAGTGCATCCACTCCCCGTTGATGGCCCATAATCCGCGGTAAACCACGACTTTTCGCCCAACGACCGTTCCCATCCATAATCACTGCGACGTGCTGAGGCAAACGGTTTTTATCTAAATCCGTGGGTAATTCTGGTGACAAGCTCGGTTTAACAGTCATTTTCTATCTTTCGGGGTTGCTCTGGGCGAACGGGAGAATTTTTCTAAGATTAGACGACCTTTTAAGCCAATTGTACGCCCTAAACGTCCCCAACTCGGTGCGACCACTTCCCCCTCTCCCGACGGAGAAAACTTCGCTTCGAGAAGCTCTTTTAGTTTACTACTGGTTAAAGGCCGATCCAAATTACCCCCCGACGCGAGGGAAATCGAGCCAGTTTCCTCAGAAACCACAATACAGATACAATTATCTAGCCTTTCGGTAATGCCCATGGCCGCCCGATGACGGGTGCCTAATTGCCTAGAGGTACTGCGCTCCGATAGGGGTAGAATAACACCAGCGGCCACCACTCGATCGCCCCGAATAAATACGGCCCCATCGTGCAGTAAAGTTTTAGTTTGAAAAATAGTTTGAATTAATTCCTTAGATACTTGGCCATTGAGCGTCACCCCCGGATTGACAAACACCTTGGTGTCGAGATTGCCACTGGTTTCTAATACCATCAGCGCACCGGTGCGATTTTGAGATAGATCCTTCACCGCGTCCACTAACTCATCAATGACATTATCGGTCTTGGGAGTGGGGGAACTTTTTTTAAATAATTCCCACACTTGACCTTTGCCCAATAATTCTAAAAAACGGCGGAATTCCGACTGAAAAATCACAGCGATGGCCACCGCTGCCCCTAAAATCAATTTTTCTAGGACTAACCCTAGCAAGCGCAATCCTAGGGCATCGCTAATCACCGAGGCCAGCATTAAATAGATTAGTCCTCGCACCATCCAAAAGGTACGCCGCTCGCCGATAATTAGCAGCAGCATATAGGTAAGGAGGAGAACTAACCCAAAGTCTAGGACTGACAGACCATGGCTGAGAATCCAGGACAATAACCGGCGAGGGTCCAGAAAAAAACCCGACATGGGGGGACAATAGCGATGAGGTTTATATTAAGGAGAGTCGAGTGGGTAAGCGGTCTTGACGCAGCAAATCCGCCAGATTTTCCCGTTCAAGGATCAGATTAGCTTCTCCGTTTTGGACAATTACCGCCGCCGGACGGGGTAAGCGGTTGTAATTAGAAGCCATACTGTAGTTATAGGCCCCCGTGGCTAAAACCACTAAAATATCCCCCGGGTTGGTTTTCGGTAGCGTAATATCCTTAATTAGAATATCCCCAGATTCACAATGTTTTCCAGCTATTGTCACCAATTCCTGACATTCTTGACTCATTTTATTGGCAACCACGGCCCGGTAAACCGATTGATAGGTAATCGGTCGGGGATTATCAGACATTCCGCCATCGACGGCGATATAGGTGCGGATTTCTGGGATTTCTTTGCGATTACCCACTGTATAGGCCGTTACGCAAGCGGTGGCAATCAAAGAGCGTCCCGGTTCGGCAATAAGCAGGGGATAAGCGATACCTCTTTCCTGACAAGCTTTAGCCACTGCTAAGGACACCGCTTGCACCCATTCCTCGATACTTGGGGGGTCATCACTTTCGAGGTAGCGAATCCCTAAACCACCACCGACGTTTAATTGCTCTAGGGGTAAACCCCGTTCTAAACCTAATTTAAACCAGTCTGCCAAGACAGCGGCTAGGTCTTGGTGGGGTTGACGTTCAAAAATCTGGGAACCGATGTGAGCGTGTAAACCCAGACAATTCAGCACCGGATGAGCTAAAACATAGTCAAATACCGCTTCGATTTGATGAGGGTCAAAACCAAATTTACTGTCTAAGTGACCCGTGCGAATATATTCGTGGGTGTGGCACTCGATGCCGGGGGTTAACCGCAACAGCATCGGAATAGGGTTATCAGGGCGGTTTTCGCCTAATTTAACCAGATTTTCTAACTCTAGCCAGTTATCAACGATGATAATGCAGTTATGCTCGATCGCATATTCTAACTCGGCGATCGATTTGTTATTACCATGAAAGTATATCGGCACATCGGTTTTATTGATCTGGTCTAAAGCGGTTAACACTGTGTGAATTTCTCCGGCCGACACCACATCGAAACCTAATCCTTCACTAGCGACCACGGCCGATACGGCCAGGCAATTCCACGCTTTCGAGGCATAAATTACCCTAGATTCTCCGGGATAATGAGTCTGGAAACCTTGCAGATATTGACCACAGGCAGTGCGGAGGGTGACTTCATCGACAATATACAAGGGTGAACCGAAACGTTCCACTAGGGTGGTCACATCGCAACCACCGATTTCTAGACAATCGCGGTTATTAACCTTGGCTGTCAGGGGTAACAGGGTTTGATTCGGGGATAGACAATCTTGATAGGCTAAATATTTTTGTCCGGAATTGCTGATTTTAGGTTCAGTTGATAGCATGATCGGTGTTTTTTGTCAAGAAATCGATAATTTTTGTTACAATCTCCGTGCATCCCCGATTCAGTCAAGGGAATTTTGACCGTCGGTGATCTAGATATAGTCATTTCAATTAAGATTGAGAATATCAATGCCAGAGTTCATAAGGATCCAACCAGTCTAGATTGTATCAGACTTATCTGAAATGACTATAACCAAAATAGTTCTCTCTTTCACTTGACGACAAGTTCTAACCTTTCTCTGATCAGTAAAAATCCCTAGGAAATCCTGCTATACTTTGCACGGCTACAACTTGCATTTTTTACTCAAAGACAGCGCAAACTTCATTAATAATTTGTGTACTGATTAAGATATTTTCCCTGCTGGTTAAAGCGTTCGCTAGATCGCGTTTTCGCCTTTCTTCAGCATCGTTACACTCTGGATCTATTAAAAGACGGTATAGCCAGATATTAGAATCACAAAAATCAAGAGGATTGTCCATAATTATAGCTGATGAATTTCTTGCCGATTTAGTTGAAGAATACCTTTAACAGCAACGGGTTTTTGAGTTAATTCGGCAATGATTCCAGTGGTTGATATTTTTTTATTTTGTTTGATCACAATAGAACTCTTGCAAATTAATTATATGTTATAGTGATGGGTTAACTAATTTTCCCAAAAAAATTAGTTAACCAGTACATTCGTCCTGAATGAAAACTTGAAGTTTAACTTTTAACTCAAAACTCTTTAGATATGCTTTAATTTGGTTATCAAAACCTCTTTATTTAAGCGGCACAAACTATCTCAATTTTTATAATT